>JARLIV010000158.1 GCA_031291555.1 Methylovirgula sp.
CGTTTCGAGCTCGACCGCGCGCCACATGGCTTGGCCGAGATCGCGACCGGTCACGACCATGCCGTGCTGGCCGAGCAGGACGCCATGCCTCTCGCGCAACCCCTCGACGACCAGATCCGAAAGCTCCTGCGTGCCGTAGGGCGCATAGGCGGTGCAGCGCACGTTCGGGCCGCCGAAGGCGGCGATCATGTAATGCGCGGCCGGGATTTCCTCTCGCAGCATCGAGAGCGCCGTCGCATAGACCGAGTGGGCATGAACCACGGCGCCGTCTTCAGGCCGGGCGCGGAGAATGTCGAGATGCATCCGCCATTCGCTCGATGGCTTGTGTGGCCCCGTCCAGGTGCCGTCGTTCTGCCCGAAGGGCATGCGGGCGATCATTTCCGGTTTCAGACGATCGTAGGGAATGCCGCTCGGCGTGATCAGCATGGCATCGTCGATGCGGACCGAGAGATTGCCGGCGGTGCCCTGGTTGAGGTTGAGCCGTTCGAGTTCACGGCAAGCGTCAACCAAAGCTTGGCGGAGCTTGGATTCAGACATGAAAAGCTTCGGTCCCGGTCATGAGTTCAAGAATATTTGCGCAGTGCGAAACCTTGAAGAAGGTCATTCGTTTTACCAGCTAAGACTCTATTCTGGGCCGGCCGTTCGGCTGTAGGCCTTCGACTGATCTCGCTGCGCAATATACCGAATTCGATGCGATGCGGTACGCTTCTTAGAAGCGCTAAAAATTTAGCGCGATTTCTTTTCGCGCGCCTCAGGCGAAAATTAATATTCATCGCGCTGCACACAAAGCTGGGTATAAAATTCTTGTCGCGCGAATCAAAGATTGACTCGACAAATTCAAACTTCGGCGCATGCTGCAGACGCCGGGGCTGATGCTTAGTGCTGTGAGCACATTGCACTTTAGTTGCTACAGCGCGCGCATTGCCGAAATTTAATATTGCAATCAGATGACAACAGCGTGAGTCGCAACACGAAAGAATCGCGTTGCTGTCACGAGTTTGCCGAGTTCGAACGTCATTGGTCTCTGCATCGCAGTTGAAGATTCGAACTCAAGCGTCAACGAGAATCGAGACGCTTTCTAAAGATGAAAGAGTCCGGCGGCTGTGGACGTGAGAACATCATGATCGGGTTCGGTGTTGGTAAGGGAAAGGAGGCTTCGATGTCGATCGACGAAATCGTTCACACATGTTCGAACGAGCATGTTGCGCGAGCGGCGGTAGCCTCTATCGGTGTGTCCTTTGCCTCGCGCGTCAGATTCGTGGCCGATCTGCTTGGCGTCAGCGTTGGCGTCTTCACGGCGCAGACGGTGCGTACGTTCGGCGAGGAAGCTTCCGCGGGTGCGCGGCGCGAGGTGGTGCGCGCCATGGTGCGCAGCGATCAGCCGATCCTGCGCGGGCTTGAGGCGATCCTCGAGCGTGAGCTTGAAGATTCGAGCTTGCTCGACCGGGGCGAATGGCAGTCGATCAGGCCGTCGCTGACGTCGCGGCCCGACCTCGCCAGGGACTGCTGCTGTCCCTGACTTCAGCCCCTTCGCCGGGCTGATAGAAATGCGTCATGACCGGCTTGCGTCCGGCCTCAAGCAATCCGAGCGTCACGGGATCGGTAATTTCGAGCGCATCGAAGCCGCAGCGTTCGTAAAGTTGGATCTGATCGAAGAGAATATCACCGACGGCGCGAAGCTCGCCGGCGAATTTGTAGCGATCGCGTAAGATCCGCGCTGTCGAATAGCCGCGCCCATCGGTGAATTTCGGAAAGGTGATGGCGACCAGCGAAAGCCGCGACAGGTCGGCGGCGATGGCCTCGGCCGTCTCGCCCGGCTCGAGCAGGACGCCGAAAGCGACATTGCTCTCCCGCTTTATCGGCGCGAGCTTTTGCCATTCCGCGAGGCTCAGCAGCACATGACCTTCCGCCGGCAGCTCTTGGGCCGCATCGAGGCGCTGCCAGGAATCAGCTGCGAACGTGCCATTACGATAAAGGGCCATGGTTCAAATATCCGCGCCAGCTTCGAGCATTGAGGGAAGATGGACGCCGCATTCCGTCTTGCCGCGACCGCGCCAGCGGCCGGCGCGCACATCCTCGCCCGGCCTGACCGGCGAGGTGCAGGGAAGGCAGCCGATCGAGAGGAAGTTCTTGGCGACGAGCGGATGCGGCGGCAGGGCATGCGCCGCGAAATAGGCGGTCATGTCCGCTTGCGTCCAGGTCGCGAGCGGATTGAGCTTGAGGCGCGGACCGTCGCTCTCGAACAAGGGCAAGGCGGCGCGGGTCGCGGCCTGGAAACGTTTGCGGCCGGTGATCCAGGCGTCGTAATTCGCCAGCGCCTTGGCCAGCGGCGCGGCCTTACGCAACGCGCAGCAGCGATCGGGATCGCTCGACCACAGGAAGTTCTCCGGATCCTGCTTGGCGAGTTCCTTCGGGTCTGGCTTCAGCGTGATGACTTGCGTCAGGCCCAGCCGGGCGACGAGCGCGTCGCGATAGGCCAGTGTCTCGGGAAAGAGATGCAGCGTATCGAGAAAGAGAACGGGCGTCGCCTTGTCGATCTGCGCGACCATGTGGAGGAGAACGGCGGAATCGGCACCGAAGCTTGAGACAAGCGCGACCCGGCCGGGAAACAGATCCTCGATCGCAAGGCGCAGAAGCTTCTCGGCGCCCAGCGCGTAGAATCTCTCCGATAGGCGCGAGGCCGCGATCTGGTCGCCGAAGAGCGGTGCCTCAAGCGCGCTCATAAAGAACTTCCTTGAACGGGGCGGCGCCGACGCGCCGGTAGGTGCTGAGGAAGTCCTCGTCCCGGCTTTTACGGACCTTGAGGTAGGTCTCGACGATGGCCTCTACGGCATCGACGACGGATTCGCTCGAAAAGCCGGGGCCCAGAACCTCGCCGAGGGCGCAGGTCTCGTCGGCGGCGCCGCCCACCGTGATCTGGTAGGTTTCGACGCCTTTCTTCTCAAGGCCGAGAATGCCGATATGGGCGACATGATGATGGCCGCAGGCATTGATGCAGCCGGAAATGTTGATGTGCAGCTCGCCGATCTCGGCGGCGCGGCCGTTGTGGCCGAAGCGTTCGGAGATGCGTTGCGCGATCGGGATCGAGCGTGCCGTCGCCAGCGAGCAATAATCGAGCCCGGGGCAGGAGATGATGTCGGTCACGAGGCCGATGTTGGGCGTGGCGAGGTTAGAATCCTTCAGCCGGTCGTAAAGCGCCGGCAGATCGTCGAGCGCGACATGCGGCAGAACAAGGTTCTGCTCGTGCGCAACGCGGACCTCGCTATGGGCGTAGGTTTCGGCGAGATCGGCGACAGCTTCCATCTGCTCCGCCGTCACGTCGCCGGGAATGCCGCCGATCGGCTTCAGCGATATGGAGACGACGCCATAGCCCGGCACCTTGTGCGCGACCACGTTCTGGGAGGCGAAATGCGCGAAATCGGCGTCCTGCGCCCGCCGCCCCTCGAAATTCTGCGCCGGCACCGGCCGCGATGGCAGATCGGGCAGGGCAAAATAACTCTTGAAGCGGTCGATGATCTCCGGCGTCAGGACAAGGTCCGGGTCGCGGCTGCGGGCAAATTCCGCCTCCACCGCGTCGCGCATCGCCTCCGCGCCCTTCTCGTGGACGAGGATTTTGATTCGCGCCTTGAATTTGTTGTCGCGCCGGCCTTCGAGATTGTACACGCGCAGGATCGCGGCGGTGTAGTTCAAGAGATCCGCCTTCGGCACGAAATCACGGATCTTGTGCGCGACGAAGGGCGAGCGGCCGAGGCCGCCGCCGACATAGGCGGCAAAGCCGATCTCGCCGTCTGCGTTGCGGACGATCTGATAGCCGATGTCGTGCACCTTGACCGCAGCGCGGTCATGCGGCGCGCCGGCAATCGCAATCTTGAACTTGCGCGGCAGGAACGAAAATTCCGGATTGAGCGACGACCATTGCCGCAGCAATTCGCAATAGGGGCGGGGATCTTCGATCTCGTCGGCCGCGGCGCCGGCAAATTGGTCGGCGGTGACATTGCGGACGCAATTGCCGGAGGTCTGGATCGCGTGCATCTCGACGTTGGCGAGTTCGCTGAGAATGGCCGGGCAGTCGGCGAGCGCCGGCCAATTGAACTGAATGTTCTGCCGCGTCGTGAAATGGCCGTAGCCTTTGTCGTAGTGGCGGGCGATATGAGCGAGCTTGCGCAGCTGGCGCGGCGACAGGGTGCCGTAGGGGATCGCCACCCGCAGCATATAGGCATGCAGTTGCAGATAGACGCCATTCATCAGCCGCAGCGGGCGGAACTGATCTTCGGTCAATTCGCCGGCGAGACGGCGCGCAACCTGGTCCTTGAATTGCGCGACGCGTTCTGCGACGAAAGTGGCGTCGAAGTTATCGTAACGGTACATTTCACCTCCGCGCCGCTGCTGCGGGCGATGTCTTGAAGGCGACGGTCGGTCCGAGTTCGCGAATGGCGTTTCGCAGGCTGATCGCATGCAGCCCGTCGGCGCTCTGCGCGACCGGTACGGCAAAGGCGTCGATGATCTTGCTCGCGGCAATCGCCGCCTTGGCCTGCTCGAGTCCGGCCTGGACGTCAGGCTCGGAATCGAAAATCCGCGCGCAGGCGAGCGACTCGATCCAATCGCCTCGCGAATCGAGGTAGACAACCGACCCGTCGGTCAGGCGACTGGCTGAAACGACTTGCATGAGGATGCATTTTCCCAAAAAAGGCGCACAAGCGTGCCTGGATATAGGTCATGCCTGCGCATTTATCAATAATTTTGCGAGTATTGGCATATATCACATTTATATTATGTGAAAGTAAGATGTGATATGTGGGAGTAGGTTCGCGTTGAGGAGGTAGATTGTTTTTCGGGATTGATTTCCACCCTTTGATCGCCCGGCATGGCTATGCCGTTGTCTTCATGGTGGTGTTGCTTGAGGGCGCGGGCTCGCCGCTGCCGGGCGAGACAGCGCTTGTGCTTGCGGCGGTTTATGCCGGGGCGACCGGCCGGCTGGACATCGCAACTGTTCTACTCGTCGCGATCGCCGGCGGCATCGTCGGCGGGACGGGCGGCTATTGGATCGGCCGCAGCGTCGGCACCGAATTCCTGGCCAAATATGGCAAATGGATTGGATTGACGGAAAACCGGCTGGCGCTGGGGCGGCATCTGTTTCAAAGCCACGGCGGCAAGATCGTCTTCTTCGGCCGGTTCGTGGCGGTGCTGCGCGTCGTCGCGGCGCTTCTCGCCGGACTCAACCGCTATGATTTCCGGCTGTTCTTCCTTTTCAACGCGGCGGGCGTTGCCGCCTGGGCACTGGTTATGGGGCTCGGCGGCTATTTCTTCGGCGATGCAATGACACGCGTCAGCGGCCCGCTCGGAATCCTTGGTCTTGCGTTCGCTCTTGGCGTCGTCTTCGCGTTTTTCATCATCCTGCGCCAACAGGAACGGCGATTCGAAACGAGACTCTCCGAAGAAACCCAGGCCGAAAGCCTGGGCGCAGAATTGGAAACGACCGACCAGCCTTCAGCGTCCGCGCCGCGGATCGGCGCAAGGACTTCA
>JARLIV010000159.1 GCA_031291555.1 Methylovirgula sp.
GCACCGCCAACACGTCGGAACGTCAAGGCCGGCTCATCGATCACGATGAATCGGGCTCGATGGAAAAGAAAAAGCGCGAAGGCTATTTTTGATGGACGAGCGGGTCGAAGTCGGAGCCGGAATCGGTGTTTTGGCACGTGAGGAGGGGGCGGTCGCGCAGCGCAATCTGCCGGCGCTGCGGTTTCTGACCTGCGGCTCGGTCGATGACGGCAAATCGACTCTGATCGGCCGTCTGCTCTATGACCAGCAGCTCATTCTCGAGGATCAGCTCGCCGCGCTCGAACGCGATTCGAAGAAACATGGCACGGTCGGCAAGGATATCGATTTCGCTCTGCTGGTCGACGGGCTGGAGGCCGAACGCGAACAGGGCATCACCATCGATGTCGCCTATCGCGCCTTCTCCACGGCGCGGCGCTCCTTCATCGTCGCCGATACGCCCGGCCATGAGCAATATACCCGCAATATGGCGACTGGCGCCTCGAACTGCGATCTTGCCATCCTGCTCGTCGATGCGCGCAAGGGCCTGCTGGCGCAGACGCATCGCCATGCGACTATCGTCTCGCTGCTCGGCATCCGCCATGTCGTGCTGGCGGTGAACAAATTTGATCTCGTCGATTATGACCAGGTTGTTTTCGACAGGATCGTCGCCGAGTTCAAAGCCTTCGCGGCAAAGCTCGATTTCGCGAGCCTGCAGCCGATTCCGATCTCGGCGCGGCTCGGCGACAATATATCGGACAAGAGCGGCAGGACGCCCTGGTATCGCGGCCCGGCGCTGATCGATTATCTCGAGACGATCGCGGTCGAGGAGGATTTGAGCGGCCTGCCGTTCCGCATGCCGGTCCAGGCGGTCAACCGGCCGCATCTCGATTTCCGCGGCTTTTGCGGCACCATCGCGTCCGGCACGATCCGGCCGGGCGATCCGGTGACGGTTGCGGTTTCCGGCCGCGCCTCGCATGTCGCGCGCATCGTCACCGCTGACGGCGACTTGCTGAGCGCGGGGGCGGGCGATGCCGTGACATTGACACTCACTGACGAAATCGATGTCAGCCGCGGCGATATTTTCGTACCGCCGCAGGCGCGGCCCGAGGTCGTCGACCAATTCGCCGCGACGCTCATCTGGATGAACGACGAGGCGCTGCTGGCGGGCCGCTCCTATCTCATGAAGATCGGCACCCGCTCGCTGCCGGTTTCGATCACGGGCGTCAAATACCGGCTCGATGTGACCACGCTCGGGGAACTGCCCGCCAAATCGCTGGCGCTCAACGAGGTCGGCTTCTGCAATCTCGCAACCACGGCGCCGATCGCCATCGATCCCTATAAGGAGAATCGCACGACCGGTGCCTTCATCCTGATCGACCGCTATAGCAATGCGACCGTCGCCGCCGGGCTCATCGCCCATGGCCTGCGGCGCGCGACCAATGTCCACATCCAGGATTTGACCGTCACGCGCGAGTCGCGCGCGCGGCTAAAGCATCAAACCCCGGCCGTGCTCTGGTTCACCGGCCTTTCCGGCTCGGGCAAATCGACCATCGCCAATCTCGTCGAGGCGCAGCTTCATGCCCGCGGCGTCCACACCATCCTTCTCGACGGCGACAACATCCGCCACGGGCTGAACAACGATCTCGGCTTTACCGAAGCCGACCGGGTCGAGAACATCCGCCGCATCGGCGAGGTGGCAAAGCTGATGACCGATGCTGGGCTGATCGTTCTCTGCGCCTTCATCTCGCCCTTCGCCGCCGACCGGCAGATGGTGCGCGACCTCATGAACACGGACGAGTTCGTCGAGATTTTCGTCGATACGCCACTGGCGGAATGCATCGCCCGCGATCCGAAGGGTCTTTACAAGAAGGCGCTTGCCGGGGAGATCAAGAATTTCACCGGCGTCGATCAGGACTACGAGAGACCGGAAAAGCCGGAGCTGGTGCTTGGGCGCTCGGGCGCGACTCCGGCGCAATCGGCGGCGCAGGTCGTCGCCTATCTCGTCGCGCATCAGCATATCGAGCGGTTCGACGATTCCGGCGACTGGTCGATCTGAAGCAGCAACCGCGCTCACTTCTTATCCACCGTTTTCGCGGGCGATTTTCACAAGTTTCGAGCAAGCCCCGGCGCCGCGTCCGGTGCGGCGGCGGCAAAGCCTTGCTCTCCCCAAGGCTGAGCGAATCGCCACGCCAGTGCGCAAGCCGCCCGCTCGCGCAAGGGTCCCTAATTATTTTTGTCCGCGTTATCCCCGTCGTCACCATGTTGCAGAATCACCGGACGATGTGATTCAGTTTCAAGCGTTCGCGAGATGAGTCGCGGCGCGTTGCCCGAGTAGCGGAAGAGCCGCGCTGCTGCGCCGGGCATTGAGCGAAGCGTAGTGTTGCCGTGTGTGAGCCGCCACGGGGAGTTTCCCGCGGCGTTTGAAATTTGATCGCGGCTCTCCGCCGCGAAGGGTCCCAGGGCAAAAGCATGTCGCTCTCGCAGATTGAACTTCCCCAGGCTGAAACCGAAAATCCCGTCGATCAGATCGAAAAGATCGCCACCCATCATCAATGGAGCTTCGACCGCGACGACGAGGACGAGATTTCCATCGCCGTTACCGGGACTTGGACCGATTACAACATCGCTTTCACCTGGCTCTCGGACATGGAGGCGCTGCATGTCGCTTGCGCCTTCGATCTCAAGGTGCCGCCGGCGCGGCGCAGCGATGCGCTGGCCTTGATCGCCCTTATCAACGAGCAGCTTTGGATCGGCCATTTCGACGTCTGGCCGCAGGATGGCGTCGTCATGTTCCGCCATTCGATCCTGCTGACCGGCGGCGCGGTCCTCAATGTGAGCCAGTGCGAGGCGGCTTTGAGCAATGCGGTCACCGCCTGCGAGCGTTATTATCAGGCCTTCCAGTTCGTGGTCTGGGCCGGCAAGGGGGGCCGCGAGGCGCTCGAAACCGCTCTGCTCGAAACCAAAGGCGAAGCTTGAAATGACGACTTCCGGCGGGGGCGATTTCCCCGCCTCGCTGTTGCTCGTCGGCGCGGGCCGGATGGGCAGCGCCTTATTGCAAGGCTGGCTTAAGCTCGGGCTTGAGCCCGCCCGGGTTCATGTCCTCGATCCGGCGCCCTCGCCGGAGGTGCAGGCCTTCTGTGCTGCGCGCGGGGTCAAGCTCAGCGCGCCCGCGATGCCGCCCGAGGTCTTAGTTCTCGCGATCAAGCCGCAGACTCTCGCCGGCGCCGCGCCGGCGCTGGCGGCGCTCACGGCGCCGACGACGCTCGTTATCTCGATCGTCGCGGGCAAGACGCTGAAGACACTGGCCGAGCATCTGCCGTCGGCTGGCGCCTTCGTCCGCGCCATGCCCAATCTGCCGGCCGCAATCGGCGCGGGCATCACCGGCGCCGTCGCCGATCCCGCCGTGACCCCGGCGCAGCGGCAAAAAGCGCAAGCCCTGCTCGCCGCCGTCGGCCGTGTCGAATGGCTCGGCGAAGAAGACCTGATCGATGCGGTCACCGCCGTTTCCGGCTCCGGCCCGGCCTATGTCTTCTACCTTGCCGAATGTCTGGCCGAGGCTGGCGTCGCGCAGGGTCTGCCGCCAACGGTTGCCGAGCAGCTCGCCCGCGCGACGATCGAGGGGGCCGGCGCCCTGCTGGCCGCGCTGCCCGAGGCGACAGCGGCCAAATTGCGGGCGGATGTCACATCGCCGGGCGGCACGACCGAGGCCGCGCTTGCCGAATTGACGGGCGGCGATGCCTTGCGGGAGCTGATCGGCCGCGCCGTGGCGGCGGCGCGCCGGCGGGCGCAGCAATTATCCGGCTGAGGCCGAGCTTTCGCCTGGGCGTGCTAAGCTTGACTGAAAGCCCGTGAGCACTAGTCTCCCCCCGAACCAAGGTTCGGGGGAGGAGGCGGAAATGGCCGAAGCATCGGAAATGAGCCAGAAATCCGCGCCCGCATCGGCGCGCGACGCCATCGTTTCAGCCTTGCTGGAGCTCTCCGGCGAACGGCATTGGGAAGATATTCCGATCAGCGATATCGCGACGCGCGCCAATGTCTCGCTGTCGACCTTCCGCGAGTTCTTCCCGTCGAAGGGCGCGGTGCTCGCGGCCTTCATGCGCAAGATCGACAAGATCGTGCTCGATGGCGGCAGCCCGCCCAAGGCGGATCAGGCGCCGAAGGATAGGCTCTTCGAGGTTTTGCTGCGCCGGCTCGACGCTTTGAAGCCCTATCGGCCCGGTCTTGAGAGTATCAGCGAGTGGAGTTCGCGCGATCCCTTCGGTGCCGCCGCGCTCAACCGCGAAATGGTCAATTCCATGCGCTTCATGCTGGAGGCGGCGGGCATCGATTCCGAGGGCCCCGTCGGCGTCGTCAAATTGCAAGGCCTCGCCTTTGCCTGGCGGCATGTGCTGACGACCTGGTTTACCGACGACAGCCCCGACCTTGCCGCGACGAAGGCGGCGCTCGATCGCGAGCTCACGCGCGGCAGTTCGGTGCTGGCGCGCGTCGAGGACGTGGGCCGGCTGACCGCGCCTTTGTTCTCGATCGCCCGCTCGTTTCTCGACCGCCGCCGCTCGAGCCTCCACGAGACGGGCGGCGATGAGAACACGCCGACCGCTTTCTGAACTCTTTTTATTGCATCGGCTTTGTCCGAAAACCGCGGCGCACTTTTCGATCCGATGCTCCGAGCCGCTTTAGACCGGCACGCGAACCGTCGCGCGGAGACCGCCGAGCGGACTCTCGCCGAGCGTAATGTCGCCGCCATGGGAGCGGGCGATATCGCGGGCGATGGCGAGACCGAGGCCGGTGCCGCCCTGGTCTTGATTGCGCGACGGGTCGAGCCGGAAGAACGGGCGGAAGACGTCCTCACGCCGTTCGGGCGGGATGCCTGGCCCGTTGTCGTCGACATTGATGGTGAGGAAGCGCTGGTCGCGGAAGGCCTCGACCTGCACTTTCTTGGCATGGACTAAGGCGTTGCCGATGAGATTGGAAAGACAGCGCTTGAAGGCGGCCGGGCGGACGATGACCTGCGGGTCGCCTTGCAGCGAGACGGCGATGTTTGCACCGTGCCGCTCCGCCTCGCTCCGCAGCGCGGCGAGAAAATCTTGCATGTCGATCTTCGCTGCCGCTTCGCCGGA
>JARLIV010000160.1 GCA_031291555.1 Methylovirgula sp.
GACAGAACCGCTCCAAGCTGCTGGTTATCCCGACGCTGACGCAGGATATTCATATCGGCGAAGGCCGGATCGAGATTGGCGATATTGGCGCTTTCACAGATAAAACTGTTCTGCTGCATCAGCAGCGAATAGATCGCCTCGTGTACGGCGGTTGCGCCCTGGGCATGGCCGGTCAGCGATTTGGTGGCGGAGATCGGCGGGCATTTGTCCTCGTTGCCGAAGACGGCGCGGATCGCCTCGATCTCCTTCAAGTCGCCGATCGGCGTCGAGGTCGCATGCGGGTTGATGTAGTCGATCGGCACTATGACGTCTTGCAAGGCCATCTTCATGCAGCGCGCTGCGCCCTCGCCCGAGGGGGCGACCATATCGACGCCGTCCGAGGTCGCGCCATAGCCGACGATCTCGGCATAGATTTTCGCGCCGCGCGCCTTGGCGACTTCCAGATCCTCAAGCACCAGCACGCCGCCGCCGGCGGAGATGACGAAACCGTCGCGGTCCTTGTCATAGGCGCGGGAGGCGACAGCCGGACGATCGTTGAAGCCGGAGGAGAGCGCGCCCATCGCGTCGAAGAGCACGGTCAGCGTCCAGTCCAGCTCCTCGCAGCCGCCGGCGAACATGCGGTCCTGCTTGCCGTAGCGGATCATCTCATAGGCATTGCCGATGCAATGGTTCGAGGTCGCGCAGGCCGACGAGATCGAATAATTGACGCCCTTGATCTTGAACCAGGTCGAGAGCGTCGCCGAGGCGGTCGAGGACATGGCCTTCGGCACGGCGAAGGGGCCGATCTTCTTCGGCCCTTTGGTGCGGGCGATGTCCGCGGCCTCGACGATGGTGCGCGTCGACGGGCCGCCCGAACCCATGATGATGCCGGTCCGCTCGTTGGAGATTTCGGCTGCCGAAAGCCCCGCGTCGAGGATGGCCTGATCCATGGCGACATGGTTCCAGGCGGTGCCGCCGCCGTGGAAGCGCAGCGCCCGCCGGTCGATGATATGTTCGGGGTCGAGCGTCGGCGCGCCGTGCACCTGGCTGCGAAAGCCCATCTCGGCATATTTGTCGGCCCTGACGATGCCGGACTTCGCCTCGCGCAGCGAGGCGAGCACCTCCTGGGTATTGTTCCCGATCGAGGAGACGATGCCCATTCCGGTGACGACAACGCGTCTCATTCCAATCTCCTGCTTAGGCCGCCCAAGCGGCCTTGAAAACCGTCGGCGTGCGCGTGTGGATCAGGCCGGCGATGACGGCGCAGCCTTGAACAGGCCGACTTTGAGATCCGTCGCATGATAGATGCGGCGGCCATCGGCCTCGAGCCAACCGTCGGCGATGCCCATCACCAATTTGGTGTTGAACACGCGCTTGAGGTCGACCCCGTAGATCAGCCGCTTGACGGTCGGCAGCACCTGGTCGGTGAATTTCACCTCGCCGACGCCGAGCGCCCGGCCACGTCCCTGCAAGCCGAGCCAGCCGAGATAGAAGCCGAGCAATTGCCACAGCGCATCGAGGCCGAGGCAGCCGGGCATGACCGGATCGCCTTTGAAGTGGCAGCCGAAGAACCAATGATCCGGCTTGATCGCAAATTCGGCGCGGATCGTGCCTTTGCCATTGGCACCACCCTGCTCGGAAATGGAGGCGATCTTGTCGAACATCAACATCGGGGGCAGCGGCAATTGCGGATTGCCGGGCCCGAACAGTTCGCCGCGGCCGCAGGCAATGAGGTCTTCGTAATCGAAGCTGGAGCGTCGCTCGCTCATCATATCTTTCACATTCGAGGGTTCGCCCCGAAGGCGCACCCACGCGAGCGAAGATGGCGGCTTCTAACATAGGCCGGGCCGGGCTGAAAGGGTCTGGCCGCGGCCGCAGTGGGGACGGCGGCGATTTTCGCACCGCAATGCAGGCGCGGAAAAACCGCCGCCGCAGGCGAATTTGGAACAATTTTCATTATGCCTTGGCGCTTTGTGCCTTGGCGCCGTGCGGCGTCCAGGTTGCTACGTTCTGGCGCGCGTCAATCGATCTTCTCGTTCGGGTAGACGCCCCAGAGGACATCCTGCTGGATATAGCCGTCGAATCCGTCGCCGTAGATCTCGCACCAGCCGCTGTCGCAGGTCTTGATATTGCCGATGACGCCCGGCTGCAGCCGGGCGAGCGGCGCCGAATTGCCGGCTGGCCGGCTGTAAAGCGTGAAAATCGTGTCCTTTTTCCACGGCGCGACAATGGCGGTCCGCCGCCCGGACAGAAGATTGTGCAGCACCCAGCCTTCGGTGCCGTCGGAATCGCGGACCTTGCGCCACATGCCGAATTCGGCGGTGATTTCGACCGGCAGGCCGGCCCGCTCGTAGATCCAGGTGGTGCGGTGGTCCTTGGAGGGGCCTTCGCGGAGGTTGACCCGGTCGGCCTTCAGGCTGACAAACCGCGGCACGGGGAGACCGCTGACGCGGCCGATCGTCTGGCCGTTGGCGTCCATCGTTTGCGCCGCGCCGACGGGTGCGCTCGCAAGGCTCGCGGCGAGGCCGAGTCCGAGAATCAAAATTCCCCGCAAAATCCCGCGTGACAGAAGAAGGCGACGATCCATATCCAGGCGATTCATTGTCAATTCCGCGTCACTTCACCGAGACGGCTGATACCGACGTTTTTATGTCGCCGAATCCATCCGTCGGTCAGTTTGAGCCCATCTGCCATTCTTGTGTTTGGACCACCATCTGCTAGAGAGGCGCGGGAATTGCCCGCGGCCTTGCAGCTTGGTCGCCTTATTAAGTGCTTTGCGCTGAGTTAAGGCCGCGTGAAGGCCGCGCCTCGCGACGGGCCCGGTGCGGCGACTCACGGACGGATGCAGGATGGTCAAGAAGAAACCGCTCGTAGTCCTCACGCGCAAGTTGCCGGACGTGATCGAGACGCGGATGCGCGAGCTTTTCGACGCCCGGCTCAACATTGACGATAAGCCGATGAGCCAAGAGGACCTGGTCGCGGCCGTGCGCAGCGCCGATGTCCTGGTGCCGACGGTGACCGATCGGATCGATGCCGCGCTCATCGAGCAAGCGGGCAGCCAGCTCAAGCTCATCGCCAATTTCGGCAATGGCGTCGACAATATCGACGTCGCCGCGGCCTCCAGGCGCGGCATCACCGTCACCAACACGCCCGGCGTGCTGACGCAGGACACCGCCGATATGACGATGGCGCTGATCCTCGCCGTCGCGCGGCGTATCGTCGAAGGCGCGGAGGTGATCCCGCACGGCCATTGGGGCGGCTGGTCGCCGACTTGGATGCTCGGCACGCGAATCACTGGCAAAAGGCTCGGCATTGTCGGCATGGGCCGCATCGGCCAGGCGCTCGCCTACCGGGCGCGGGCTTTCGGCTTGCAGATCCATTACCACAACCGACGCCACGTCGCCGCCGCGATCGAGGAGGAACTCGAAGCGACCTATTGGGAATCACTCGACCAGATGCTGACGCGGATGGACATCGTCTCGGTCAATTGCCCGCATACGCCGGCGACCTTCCACCTGCTCTCGGCGCGGCGGCTGCAGCAGTTGCGCCCGCAGGCCATCCTGGTCAACACCGCCCGCGGCGAGATCATCGACGAGACGGCGCTGATCGAGATGCTGGAGGCGGGCGAGCTCGCCGGGGCGGGGCTCGACGTTTTCGAGCACGAGCCGGCCATCTCCGAGCGGCTGATCAAGCTGGCCCTTGCCGGTAAAGTGACGCTTCTGCCGCATATGGGCTCGGCGACGCGCGAGGGGCGCGTCGACATGGGCGAGAAAGTGCTCATCAACGTCAAGATGTTCATGGACGGCCACCGCCCGCCGGACCGGGTTCTGCCCAGCGCGGTTTAGGCATCAAGCGCTTCGCCAAGCCGCCGCTTTCGCCCCGCTTTCCCGCCCTTGAAGCGGCGCCGCAAATCGCCATATTCCCTCTGCGGAGGTGCCATAACGGGCCTCCGGACGTACCGAAGGCCTGAGGGCTTCGCCATGTCGCGCATGTTGACCATCAATTCGCCCTTTCTCCTCGGGTTCGAGGAGTTCGAGCGCATGGTCGACCGGGTGACGCGGGCAGGCTCGGATGGCTATCCGCCCTACAACATCGAGCGGATCGCAAAGACCGATGCGGAGCCGGAGAAGCTGCGCATCACCCTGGCTGTTGCCGGGTTCCTGCGCGACCAGCTCGAAGTGACGGTCGAGGAAGGCCAATTGGTCATCCGCGGCCGCCAGCAGGACGAGAAGCCGCGCGATTTCCTCCACCGGGGGATCGCGGCGAGGCAGTTTCAGCGGGTTTTCCTCCTTGCCGAAGGGATGCGCGTTGCGGCCGCCGATCTGGCCCACGGATTGTTGACGGTGGATCTCGTCCGGCCAGAGCCGTCACGAGTGGTTAAGAAGATCGATATCATGATGCGAGACTGAAATGTTCGCATCCGCGCGGGTCTCGAAGAGACCGCAGAAGGAGTGTTGAATGTTGGACGAAGTCAAAGAGGTCATAGAGACCGCGACCCCCCTCACCGAAGAGCAGTTCGCCCATCTGGGCGGCGGTTCGCTCGCCTATGTGCGTGCGCTGCGGTCCGAGGACGTGAGCCGGCTCTTCCCGCAGGCCCCGCCGCTCCAGCCTGGTCTTCAGCTTTTCGCTTTGCTGGGCGCCGACGGCACGCCGATCGTCCTCACGGATTCGCGCGATGCCGCGCTGGCCAATGCCCTGCAGCATGAGCTGCAGACGGTGAGCGTGCATTAAGCGCAAGCGCGAGCGCACGCTCACCCTGCCATTCCGTACTGCTAGCGATCATTGCTGGCCTGACGGGTTAAGGCGTTCGAATGTTGGTCTCCGTGGACCGCGCAGGAAATGACGGCGCGGTTTGCGGAGGTCGGGCTGCAGGCCGGGTCATCTGTTACCGTGGTCGCGCAAATGTCGATTACACGCAATAGGATTGCGGCGCCCAAAATTGCAATCAGAGTTATTTCCGGCGCCAAGTTGCTCGGTTGGCCCGAAGCTTTTTGAATTTGTGTCTTTGTTCTCATCTCAGTCTCCGAAGCCGAGAATCGGCTACGGGGACTGACTTGGCGGAGGGGGCATAAAAATTCCATGCGTCTTGGCAGCATGCGACATTAAAATCGGCAAAAATCGCGAGCTTTTCGATGCGAATCGACGAGTTTTGCTCCGATTCTTCAAAAAATCGGGCTCCGAAAGCCAAAATTTATCAAAATAGACCGAAAAACGGCTTGGCCGATTGCTGGCTCGCTTCCCCATCCGACGGGATCGAAGCCGGTGGCAGGCCGTC
>JARLIV010000161.1 GCA_031291555.1 Methylovirgula sp.
CGACGATCGAATATTCGAGCGCGCCGTGCTCTTAGAGCACCTTGACGAATTGCGCGACGGTCGAGCGCTTATGGCCGACGGCGACATAGACGCAATAGAGCTTGGCGCCCTCGTCCGTGCCCTGATTGATGGACTTCTGGTTGAGGATCGTGTCGAGCGCGATGGCGGTCTTGCCGGTCTGGCGGTCGCCAATGATGAGCTCGCGCTGGCCGCGGCCGATCGGGATCAGGGCGTCGATCGCCTTAAGGCCGGTCGACATCGGCTCATGCACCGACTTGCGCGGAATGATGCCGGGCGCCTTGACGTCGACGCGGGCGCGCCGCTGGGCGTTGATCGGGCCCTTGCCGTCAATGGGATTGCCGAGCGCGTCGACGACGCGGCCGAGCAGCTCCTTGCCGACCGGTACGTCGACGATGGCGCCGGTGCGCTTGACCGTCTGGCCTTCCTTGATGTCGCGGTCGCTGCCGAAAATGACAATGCCGACATTGTCGTTCTCGAGGTTCAGCGCCATGCCGCGCACGCCACTCTCGAAGGCGACCATTTCACCGGCCTGGACATTGTCGAGGCCGTAAACACGGGCGATGCCGTCACCGACCGAAAGGACCTGACCGACCTCGGTGACCTCGGCCTCAGTCCCGAAATTGGCGATCTCTTTCTTCAGGATCGATGAAATCTCTGCGGCGCGGATGTCCATCAGCCGACCTCTTTCAAACGTGTGCGGAGAGAATTGAGCTTGGTTTTGAGCGACCCGTCGATCATGCGCGAGCCGAGTTTGACGACGAGGCCGCCAATGATGCCGGGATCGACCTTCAGGGCGATCGCGACGGATTTGCCGCCCGTCGCCTCGGCGAGGGCGCTTTTCAGCGCCGCGACATGCGCGTCTTTCAGCGGCACCGCGGCCGTCACCTCGGCGCGGACACGGCCCTTGGCCTGATCGTCGAGCTTGTGGAAATCGGCGATGACGTCGCCGATATGCATCAGCCGGCGCTTCAGCGCGAGGAGCTTCACGAAATTCGCGGAAATGCCCGAAATGCCGGCGCGGGCGAGAATATCGTTGAGGACCTTCAATTGCTCCTCGGCGGAATAGATCGGCGCGGTGACGAACCTTTTGAGGTCCTTGCTCTCGGCGACGAGCGCCGCGAACTTTTCAAGGTCCTCGGCGACCTGGTCGGTCAGGCCCTGCTCCTTGGCGAGCTCATAGAGCGCCACGGCATAGCGGCCGCCCACTCCCGATACGATGCTTTCGTCTTGCGCCAAGACAATTGACCCTTGAATCCGAAGGCGGAATGGCCCGGCTTCCAAGCGTTCGCGGGGCAATTCGCGAGCAGCCGCAAGCGGGCGGGAGAGAGCCTCGTTCGGGCACGAAAATCTCGCTCCCCCGCCCAAGGCGAAGGGTCCCTAACATATGGCTTTTTTGCGCGCAACCCGTCCGCTGATGCATAGTGCGGCGGCAATTTCGCTCGGCGCCCGAGGCTGGCCAGACCCTGGCCTTTGCCTATATTTTGGACGCAAGGTGGAGGATCGCGATGGCCACGGCTGTAACGTCAATCGTTCTCGACACGCCGGCGGCGGATTTCCGCCTGCCCGCGACCGACGGCAAGACTTATTCGCTCGCCGATGTCGCGGGCGAAAAAGCGACCGTCATCGTCTTCATCTGCAATCATTGCCCCTATGTGATCGCGGTGATCGACCGGCTCGTCGCCGATGCGCGGGCGCTGCTCGCCGAGGGGATCGGCTTTGCGGCGATCTGCGCTAACGACGCCAAGGCCTATCCCGAGGATTCCTTCGCCAATATGCGCCGCTTCGCCGAAAAGCATAAATTTCCCTTCCCCTATCTGCACGATGAGAGCCAGGCGGTGGCGCGCGCCTATGACGCGGTCTGCACCCCGGATTTCTTTGGCTTCGACCGGCATTTGAAGCTGAAATATCGCGGCCGGCTCGATGAGGGCCGCACTAGCCCGCCGCCTGCGGGCGCGCGGCGCGAATTGCTTGAGGCCATGCGGCTCATCGCCGCGACCGGCCATGCGCCGGACCACCAGATTCCCTCGATCGGCTGCTCGATCAAATGGAAGACGAATCCCTGAATTGGAGACAAAAATGACCACGCTCGAAGTTGGCGAAGGATTTGAGGTGTTTCTTGCCGACAACCAGAAGGCCTTCGGCGCCGTGCGCGAGGTCTCGCGCAACCGGCAGGACATTATCGTCTATGTCGAGAATGCGGGGGATTTCGTCATCCCCGCTTCGGCGGTGACGGGCGTTCATGCACAGAAGGTGATCGTCGATCGGCACAAGCTTGAACCGCGGCTGATCGAAGCCATCGCCCGCGCGCATTCGGCCGAGGATCCGAATATTTGAGATCCGCATTGCGGGCGAAGCGATGACCATCCCCTCTCCCCGCAAGCGGGGAGAGGGTTAGGGTGAGGGGCCGGGGCATGTCGCCAACGTCGTGGCCAAAGCCCTCGCCCCTCACCCCAGCCCTCTCCCCATTTCGCTCACGCTCATGGGGAGAGGGAGCGCACTCACATAAAATTCTGCGGATCGACATCGACGTTAACGCGCACGCCGCCGCGCTCGGGGGGCGCCGTCGCCAGCATGGCGCGCAAAAGACCTTGAAGGTCCGCGCTCCTCGGCGCGCGCACGAGCAGGCGAAAGCGGTGGCGGCCGCGGATAATTGCGATCGGCGCCTCGGCCGGCCCGAGCAGGCTGATTTCCTCCTCATGCGGCAGGCCGCCGAGAGCGGAGAGCCGCCATTTCGGGTTCGGCGGCAGCGCATGCGCCGCGCGCACCAGGGCGCGGGCATGATTCTCGGCCGAGGCGCGATCCTTGCCTGAGACGATAAGCGCCGCGAGCCTCCCGAAAGGCGGCAGGCCGGCGCGGCGGCGCTGCTCCGTCTCCTCGCTGTAGAAGCGCTCCGCATCGCCGGAGAGCAAAGCGCGAATCACCGGATGTTCCGGCTGCCAGGTCTGTACCTGGGCCCGGCCGAGCCGGCCCATGCGCCCGGCGCGGCCCGTCACCTGTTGCAATATCTGAAACGTGCGCTCTGCGGCGCGCGGATCGCCGTTCGAGAGGCCGACATCGGCATCGATGACGCCGACGAGCGACAGCAGCGGAAAATTATGCCCTTTGGCGACAAGCTGCGTGCCGACAATGATGTCGCAGCCGCCATTGGCGACGGCATTGAGTTCCTCGCGCAGCCGCGCCGTGCCGCCGGGAAAATCCGAGGAGAGGATCAGCGCCTTGGCCTGCGGCCAGAGCTTGGCGACTTCTTCCGCCAACCGCTCGACGCCGGGGCCGCAGGGCGCCAGCGTGTCGACATTGTCGCATTCCGGGCAATGCTGCGGCACGCGCTCGATATGGCCGCATTGATGGCAGACGAGCGCACGGCGGAAACGATGCTCGACGAGCCAGGACGTGCAATTCGGGCATTGGAAGCGATGGCCGCAAGCGCGGCAGAGCGTCAGCGGCGCATAGCCGCGCCGGTTGAGGAAGAGCAGCGCCTGCTCCCCGGCCGCCAGCGCCTCGCCGACCGCCGTGGCGAGCGGCGGCGAAATCCAATTGCCGCGCGGCGGCGATTCGCGGCGCAGATCGACGGCGGTGATCGCCGGCAGCTTGGCGCCGCCGAAGCGCGCGGCGAGCCGCAGATGCTTGTAGCGGCCCTGCTCGGCATTGACGCGCGATTCGATCGACGGTGTCGCCGAGGCGAGGATCACCGCCGCTCTGTCGATCTGGCCGCGCACCACGGCCATGTCGCGCGCATGATAGGAGACGCCATCATCCTGCTTGTAGGCGGATTCGTGCTCCTCATCGACGACGAGCACGCCGAGATCGCTGAATGGCAGAAAGAGCGCCGAGCGCGCCCCGGCGACGACCTTCACATCGCCTTGCGCGAGCCCCGTCCAGATGCGGGCGCGCTTGCGTGGACTGATGCCCGAATGCCATTCCGCCGGGCGCGCCCCGAAACGCGCCGCAAAGCGATCGAGAAACTGCGCTGTCAGCGCGATTTCCGGCATCAGGATCAAAGCCTGCCGCCCCTGCCGCAAGGCTTCCGCGACAGCCTCGAAATAGACCTCCGTCTTGCCGGAGCCGGTGACGCCTTCAAGCAAAGTGACGGAAAAGGCGCCGGATTCGACCTCGGCGACGAGCCCGGCGGCGGCCTTCGCCTGTTCGGCCTCAAGCTGCGGCGGCGCGAAATCCGGATCGCAAGGTTCCGCGACCGGCTCGGGCGGCAGGGCCACTGCCTCCAATGTTCCTTCATCGACCAGCGAATCGATGACGCTGGTCGAGCAGGCCGCGCGCTCCGCGAGTTCGCTTTTCGTGACGGCGAGATCGCCGTTCATGGCGGCGAGGACGCGGCCGCGGGCGGGCGTCATGCGCTTCGGCTCCGGCCCGGCCCGGCGTAGGCCCACGCGGGGCTTCTCCTCCACCGCATAGAAGGGCGCGCGGGCGCACATGCGCAAAACCATGCCGCGGGGGCTCAAGGTCCAGCGCGCGACCCAATCGACGAAGGCGCGCAGCTTGGCGCTCAAGGGCGGGATATCGAAGCGCGCGGCGATCGCCTTGAGATTGCTGCCCCTGGCGCCTGCCTCGATCTCCCAGACCGCGCCGACCGTCTGCCGCGTGCCGAGCGGCACTTCGACGAGATCGCCCGTCGCGAGATCGAGATCGTCCGGGACGCGATAGGAATAGGTCTGATCGATCGCGACGGGGACGAGAACTTCGGCCACGCGCGGCCCCGGAGCGGGATGCGAAAAAGTGGATCGCGGTTTTTCGCGCAAATCCCGCTCTGACTTATGAGAACCTGGGCGACTCGGCGTGCGCTCGCTCATAGGCGAGGCTTAGAACAAGTTCCGGGAAAGTTGCACGACTTTTTCGTTGCCGGGCCGGGGCCCTTTGGCCTTAGGCCGGCACTTTGGCTGCGAGCGGCGGCGCCTCCTCGGCCCAGACCGTGAATTTCGACAAAGTGCCGGGACCGAAGCTGTGCGTCAGCGGCACGTCGGCGGCGTCGCGGCCGTGCGCGACGAGGATGCGCCCGATACGCGGCGCATTGTTGCGCGGATCGAAGGTGTGCCAGCGCCCGCCCAGATAGACCTCGATCCAGGCGGCGAAATCCATCGGCTCATAGGGCGGCGGCAGGCCGATGTCGGTGATGTAGCCGGTGCAATAGCGCGTCGGAATATTGAGGCAGCGGCAGAAGGCGGCGGCGAGATGCGCATAGTCGCGGCAGACGCCGAGCCGCTCGATATAGGCCTCATACGCCGTGCGAGTCGGGCGCGAATAATTGTAACCGAAGGTCATGATGTCATGCACATAATCGCAGATCGCCTGCACGCGCGCCCAACCCGGCGCCATCTTGCCGAAGAGCCGCCAGGCTTCGTCCATCAGCCGGTCCGTCTCGCAATAGCGGCTCGCGAGCAGGAATTGCAGCGCCTCGGCGGGAAGCTGCTCGACCGGATGCTGCCCGGCATCGAGCACGGCTGAATCCCATTCGCCGGAATCGCGCACGATCGCGCCAGTCGTAATCTCGAAATGCCCCGCCGGCGCGACGAAGCGGTAGCACCAATTGCCGAAACTGTCCCGATAGCCCTCAAGCGGCACGGCGGGATGGGTGATGACATAATCGGGCTGCTCAAGATCGGACACGCGCGAATAATGGACATTGAGCAGGACGATCATCGGCGTCGGCTGCGGAAATTCGAAATTCAAGTCACATCCTACCCTGATACGGATCATGGGCTTGCCTCCGTCGAGAGCCCGGACTGAAAGACGTGAAGCAAGTCCCAAGCCGATTGCATCTAACCCTCTGACCGTGTTTGGGTTCCGCATATTGCGGCAAAAGCCAAAGGCCCTCGGGCCGCGCCCGAAGGCCTTCGAAGCATCCGCAACACGTGCGGCTTAATTGCAGACCTGAACCCGGCGATAGCCGACGAAATTGCCATAGGGATCATAGACCGCCTGACGCGCGAGATAGCAGCCGTCGTAGCCATAAGCCGGCTGCGCGGCGGTTGCGGCGATGGCAAGACCGGTCGCGGCACCCAGGCCGAAGCCGCCCCAACCCCAGCCCCAGCCGCCATAACCCCAGCCATGGGCCGATGCGGAGGTGACGGATCCCGCCAGCGACGCGACAACCAAGGCAACGGCCGAACCGGCAATAGTGATTTTGCGCAAATTGATCATAGCATCTCTCCCTTTTCGATCGCCGGAAATAAGCGGCGATGGGCAGAGACTAAAGGCCGCGTGGCCGGGTGGACGTGCCCGCGCGCACGGGCCCGGGCCCAAAACGCGTGCGCGGCGTCACACGCGTGATCTCAGCTGATTTGGCCGTGGCAGTGCTTGTACTTCTTGCCCGAACCGCAAGGGCAAAGCTCGTTGCGGCCGACCTTGCCCCAGCTCCGAGGATTGTTCGGATCGCGGGCGGCCGCGGCGCCGCGCTCAGGCTGCGGCTGCAAGGCGACGGGCGAGGCGGCCGGCGGCGGCATGGCCGCAGCGGGCGGCTGCAAAGCCTCAATAAAATTGGCCGGCGGCGGCGTCAGCGAGTCGAAGCTTTGCGCCTGCAGCGGCGGCGCCTCGTAGGCGACCTCGACATGATTGATCTGCGCCGTCGTCGTCTCGCGCAGATGGGTGATCAATTCGCCAAAGAGCTCGAAAGCCTCGGATTTATATTCGTTGAGCGGATCGCGCTGCGCCATACCGCGCCAGCCGATCACCTGCCGCAGATGATCGAGCGTGACGAGATGTTCGCGCCAGAGCTGGTCGAGGGCCTGCAACAGGATCTGCTTCTCGACATAGCGCATCAGGCCGGCGCCGTTCTTCTCGACGCGCGCCGCATAAGCCTCGTCCGAGGCCTGCTCCAGGCGCTCGCGCAGAATCTCGTCGGTGATGCCTTCTTCCTTGGCCCAGTCGGCGAGCGGCGGCGCAATGTTGAGTTCGCTCTCCACCGCCTTCGCCATCTCGGCGATCTCCCAGGTCTCGGGATAAGCATCCGCCGGCGCATATTTGGCGATGATGTCATCGACGATGCCGTGGCGCATGTCGGTGATCATCTCTTCGAGCGAATCCTGGCCCATCATCTCGCGGCGCTGCTCGAAGACGACCTTGCGCTGGTCGTTCATCACGTTGTCGTATTTGAGAATGTTTTTGCGGATGTCGAAATTGCGGTTCTCGACCTTCTGCTGGGCTTTTTCGAGCGCCTTGTTGATCCAGGGATGGACGATGGCCTCGCCCTCCTTGAGACCGAGCCGCACCAGCATCGAATCCATCCGGTCGGAGCCGAAGATGCGCATCAGATCGTCGGTGAGCGCAAGGAAGAATTTGGAGCGGCCGGGATCGCCCTGACGGCCGGAGCGGCCGCGCAACTGATTGTCGATGCGGCGGCTCTCGTGCCGCTCGGTGCCGACAATGTAGAGGCCGCCGGCTTCGAGCGCCTTTTCCTTGAAGCTCGCGACCTCGGCCCGGATCTCGGCTTCCTTGGCCTCGCGCTCCGCGCCTTCGGGCAGGCCCGCGCATTCCTGCGCGACGCGCATCTCGACATTGCCGCCGAGCTGAATGTCGGTGCCGCGGCCAGCCATATTGGTCGCGACCGTGATCGCGCCCGGCACGCCGGCCTCGGCGACAATATAGGCTTCCTGTTCATGGAAGCGGGCATTCAGCACCGCGAACAGCTTCGCCGGCTTGCCGACACGCGCCGCGGCATAAAGCGGCTGCAGAGCACCCGGCGCGGTGAAGTCGATCTGCTTATAGCCCTTCTTCTTCAGGAATTCGGCCAAGAGCTCGGACTTTTCGATCGAGGTCGTGCCGACGAGCAAGGGCTGCATCTTCTGGTTCGCGGCATCGATCTCGGCGACGACGGCGCGCAACTTTTCCTCGGCGCTGCGATAGACCTCGTCGTCCTCGTCAAAGCGGCGCACCGCCTTGTTGGTCGGGATTTCGACGACATCGAGCTTGTAGATTTCGGCGAATTCGTCGGCCTCGGTCGCGGCCGTGCCGGTCATGCCGGCGAGCTTCTTGTAGAGCCGGAAGTAATTCTGGAAGGTGATCGAGGCGAGCGTCGCGTTCTCCGGCTGTACCTGCACGCGCTCCTTCGCCTCGAGCGCCTGGTGCAGACCTTCCGAATAGCGCCGGCCGGGCATCATGCGGCCGGTGAACTCGTCGATGATGACGACTTCGCCGTTGCGGACAATGTAATCCTTGTCGCGCTGGAAAAGCTTGTGCGCGCGCAGACCCTGGTTGACGTGATGGACGATCGTCACATTGCCGGCGTCGTAGAGCGAGCCGTCCTCCGCGCCGAGCGTACCGCTTTCGCGCAGCAATTCTTCCATATGTTCGTTGCCGGCCTCGGTGAGGTTGACGGTGCGCTGCTTCTCGTCGAGGTCGTAGTCCTCGGCCTTGAGGCGCGGGATGAGCTTGTCGATCGCATTGTAGAGATCGGACCTGTCGTCCGAGGGACCCGAGATAATGAGCGGCGTGCGCGCCTCGTCGACCAGGATCGAATCGACCTCGTCGACGATTGCGAAAGCATGTTCGCGCTGAACCATCTCGTTCAGCTCGTACTTCATATTGTCGCGCAGATAGTCGAAGCCGAATTCGTTGTTGGTGCCATAGGTGATGTCGGCGGCATAGGATTCGCGCCGCTCGGCGTCACCCTTGCCGTGGACGATGGTGCCGACGGTCAGGCCGAGAAATTTATAGATTCGGCCCATCCATTCGGCATCGCGGGTGGCGAGATAATCGTTGACCGTGATGACATGGACGCCGCCGCCCGGCAGCGCGTTGAGATAGGCCGCAAGCGTTGCGACCAGCGTCTTGCCTTCGCCGGTGCGCATCTCGGCGATCGCACCCTCATGCAGCACCATGCCGCCGATAAGCTGGACGTCGAAATGGCGCTGGCCGAGGACGCGCCGCGCCGCCTCGCGCACCGTCGCGAAAGCCGGAACCAGGAGATCGTCGAGCTCCTTGCCGGCCTTCAGCTCGGCGCGGAACTTTTCCGTCTGAGCGCGCAGTTCGGCATCGGTCAGCTTCTGAATCTCCGGCTCGAGCGCGTTGATCGCCACGACGTTCGGGCGATAGGTCTTCAGCCGCCGTTCGTTGGCCGAGCCGAAGATTTTCTTAGCTACCGAGCTGAACATTCAAAGCCCTTTCGCGGTCCATCCGCCTCGTCAAGCCGTTGAAAGCGGATGCGGAACAACGCCGCGGCGGGCGCAGGCCCCTACAACCAAGCCGACGCCGACTTCGGACCTAATCTGCGTCTGTTTCAACGCGGTGAAATCGAAACGCGCAACGCTGCTAGAGCGCACCGCAGCAACCCGTGGCACCGGGCTGCCCGAGAGATAAGAGGGGGGGTCCGGCTTGTCAATCGAAGCCATTTTTGTTCGGTTTTTTGCGTTTCGGGCTTGGCGGATGATCGCGGCGCAATTAAGCCGGAATTCCCACCCAAGACCCCTACCGGCCGGGCTATGCACCCGATATTGAGGAGCCTCCGCATGATTTCCTTAAAAAGATTGCAGGCGGGCGCCCTCAGCGCTGGCATGGCCGTTTTGGCCTTTGGGCCGCTGGCGTTCACCGCGCCGGCCGCGGCGGCCGAAGTTCTGGCGACGGTCAACGGCGTCAATATCACCGACGATGACCTGCGCATCGCTGCCGAGGATCTCGGCGACAACATTCCGCGCCAGCTCGATGCCAAGGCTCGGCGCCAATATCTGCTCGATTATATGATCGACGGCACGCTCGTCGCGCGGGAGGGACTCCAGGAAAAGCTCGACCAGGGGCCGGACTTCGCCAAACAGCTCGCCTATTACCGCTCGAAAATCCTGATGGAAGCCGTGCTGACCAAGGTCGCGCGGGACGCGGTCACGCCGGAAAATCTGAAAAAAACCTATGACGATGCGGCAAAGGCGCAGAAGCCGGAGGAGGAAATCCACGCCCGTCACATCCTCGTCGCCACGCAGGCCGAGGCGGAGGCGGTCGAAAAGCGGCTGAAGGCCGGCGAGGATTTCGCCAAGATCGCCAACGAGCTCTCCAAGGACACCGGCTCCGACGGTGGCGACCTCGGCTGGTTCACCCGTGAGAAAGTGGTGCCCGCATTCGCCGACGCCGCCTTCAGACTGAAGGTCGGCGACATCTCAGCGCCGGTAAAGACCGAGTTCGGCTGGCACGTCATCCAGGTGCTGGCCGTCCGGCAGACGCAGTTCCCGCCCTTCGATCAGATCAAGAACCAGGTCACCGCCTATGTGATCCAGAAGGCGCAGACGGAATTCGTCGAGGGGCTGCGCAAAAATGCCAAGATCGTCCGCATGGAGCCGGCGCCGACCCCGCCTGCTCCGGTCCCGGCACCGGACAAGAAATAGGATTCAGCGCCGGGCAAGAAAGGCGGCCGTGCGCGGATCGGCGCCCGGCCCCGCGGCGAAGCGGACCGTCTCCGCTGTCACGGCCTCGCCGGCGGACGTTTCGACCCGCACCGGCGCGACCACGCCGCCTTCGGCATCGGTTACCGCCACCGGCGGACAATCATTGCTCTCCCAGCGGTCGCCCCATTGCATCAGCGCGACGAGCGCAGGCAACAGCGCCCGGCCCTTCTCAGTGAGACGGTAAAGCGGCCGGGTGTCGCTACCCTCCCGCCGCAGAATTCCCGCCGCGATCAGGGCCTCCAGCCGCCGCGCCAGAATGTTTCGGGCGACACCCGAGCTTTTCTGAAAATCGCTGAACCGCGAGAGGCCGAAGAAGGCGTCGCGGATGATCAGCAGAGTCCAGCCGTCGCCCACGCAACTCAGGGCGCGAGCGAGCGAGCAATTCAGCAGGGACAGATCGGATTTCGGCGGCATGGTTGCAAAACAAAACCATTTGGAATAGTTTCATTATGCAACCAAATCAGCTACGGCTCAAGTAATGCGGAGGCGGCATGACGGCGATAGCGGAGGAAGGGTCGCAACTGCACCGGCAGGTCTTCTGGCCTGCGCTCGGCTTTACCATCGGGGCCGCGGGCGTTGCGGCGACCAGCTTCTTTTACCTTCTTTCGCCGCCGGAGGCCGTGCTACCTTTCGTGCCGCTCGACCCGGCGCAGGCGGCGGCGGGCGCGCTCCGCGGCGCCGCAATGCTGCACATCGCCGGACTCATCGGAATCATGTCCGACGTAATCCTCGCTTCGGCGGCGCTGAGCCTCGGCGCGCAGGCGAGCGCCGACGGCGGTGCGGACAGTCGCGCGCTCGGCTGGAGTCTCCTGGCGACCGCGACGCTGGTTTTCATCGGCGTCGATGCGGCGCTCGGCTTCGTGCTCCCCGCCCTTGCCGCGCAGACCTCGGCAGC
>JARLIV010000026.1 GCA_031291555.1 Methylovirgula sp.
CGATTCAGCCAGCCGAGCCGCGCGACGCAATTGAAAATCCAGGCGAGCTCGGCGTGCTCGGCGACCTGGCTCTGATTGAAGACGATGTGCGCCTTAGCGTCGATGCCGGCGGCGAGATAGGCGGCCGTGACCTTGCGGATGCTGGCTTTGAGCTCGGCCGGATCCTGCGGCACGGTGATCGCGTGCAGATCGACAACGCAATAGATGCAATCATGCGTGTTTTGCAGCGCGACGAATTTGACGATCGCGCCGAGATAATTGCCGAGATGCAGATTACCGGTCGGCTGCACGCCGGAAAAGACACGCTGGTGAAATTCGGCCATTGCCGGGAAGGCTCCAGATACAAGGTGGCGGGTCTTATGCAGCCCCTGCCCCGCGCTGGCAAGCCGGGCGAAGCGGAGCGACGCATCCTTCGAGACACAAGCTTCGCTCGCTCCTCAGGATGAGGGCCAACCCCCAACGGCCTCATGCTGAGGAGCGGCCTGATAAACAGGCCGCGTCTCGAAGCGCGAGGCCGTTGTGCCTGTATCCCTTAAAGGATGAACCGGCTCAGGTCGCTGTTGCGGGCGAGATCGCCGATGTTCTTTTCGACGAATTCGCCCGTGACCTCGACAAGCTCGCCGGAGCGGTCTGGCGCCGAATATCTCACTTCGTCGAGCACGCGCTCCATCACAGTCTGCAAACGCCGCGCGCCGATGTTCTCGACGGTGGAATTCACCTGCACGGCAATCTTGGCAATGGCGTTGACGCCATCCGGCGTGAAGACGAGATCGACGCCCTCGGTCTTCATCAGCGCCTGATATTGCTTGATGAGGCTCGCCTCGGTCTCGGTGAGGATGCGGCGGAAATCCTCCTCATCGAGCGGCGACAACTCGACGCGGATCGGCAAGCGGCCCTGCAGCTCGGGCAAAAGGTCAGAGGGTTTGGCGATGTGGAAGGCGCCTGAGGCGATGAACAGCACGTGATCGGTCTTCACCGCGCCGTGCTTGGTCGAAACCGTCGTGCCCTCGATCAAGGGCAGCAGATCGCGCTGCACGCCCTCGCGCGAGACATCGGCGCCGCCGCGCCCCTCCCGCGCGCAAATCTTGTCGATCTCGTCGAGGAAGACGATGCCATTGTTTTCAACCTCGTGGATCGCCTCCTGGACGATCTGGTCCTGATCCATCAGCTTGTCGCTCTCCTCGGCGACGAGCGGCTCGAAGGCGTCCTTGACCAGAAGGCGGCGCGGCTTCGACTGTTTGCCGAAACCCTTGCCGAAAATATCGCCGATCGAGATCGCGCCGATAGAGGCGCCGGGCATATTCGGCAGCTCGAACATCGGCAGGCCGGACGAAGGCTGCGCCAATTCGATCTCGATCTCCTTCTCGGCGAGTTCGCCGTCGCGCAATTTCTTGCGGAAGGCGTCGCGCGTCGTCTGCGAGGCGCTGGCGCCGACGAGCGCATCGAGCAGCCGCTCTTCGGCGGCCAGATGCGCGCGCGCCTGTAAAGCTTTGCGCTTGTTCTGCTTCACCTGGGCGATCGCGATTTCAACCAGATCACGGATGATCTGCTCGACATCGCGGCCGACATAGCCGACCTCGGTGAACTTCGTCGCCTCGACCTTGAGAAACGGCGCATTGGCGAGCTTGGCGAGGCGGCGCGAAATCTCGGTCTTGCCGCAGCCGGTCGGCCCGATCATCAGAATGTTCTTCGGCATCACCTCCTCGCGCATCGCGCCTTCGAGATGCAGCCGGCGCCAACGGTTGCGCAGGGCAATGGCGACGGCGCGCTTGGCCTGTTTCTGGCCGACGATGAAGCGGTCGAGTTCGGAGACGATTTCACGGGGAGAAAAGTCAGTCATGTGAGCCGTGTACGCGGATGAGGGAGGCGCTGGGTCAGGGCGGAAGGCAGAAGCCGCAGAATTGCATTGCGCAGCGGCTGCCAGCCGGCGCTGAGCAGCAGGATGAACAGGCCGAGGGCGAGCAGCGTCGCACTCGTCAATCCGGCGAGGCTGGCAAATCCGGTCTCGCGAAGCAGTGCACTGAGCGCGATGCCCGCATAGGTGAGGCCGGAGACGAGCAAGGCACGTCGATCGATCACCAGTGAGATGATGCCGAAGATAAGGAAAATGCCGAGGATACCAACCGCTGCTCGTGGACCGAGCATCTCGTGATGCAGGTACGCGGTAATCAGCGGATGAACGATCAACGGCGCGGCGAGAAGATGCAGCCAGAAGGCGATGTCTGTCCGCCGTGTCTGGCGGGTGGGGTCGGACATATCGAAATACATCGCGAGCGCGAAAACGCCGATCCCGCACAGCAGGAGCAGACTACTATAGACATTCGGGCCGAGCGACGGATCGATCCAATGCGCCGAGGCAACGAGGGCGATGCAGAGCGCGCCGGCCCCGGCAGCAATCGTGATCGGAACGCGGAACCGCCAATAATGAAGCGCCGCAAACGCCGCCGTTGCCAATCCCGCGATCAGCGCGGAACGCGAGTCGATATCGGCCCAGCCCTCGAAATACTGGAAGTGGCGGACGAGATAGGAGCCGGCATTGTCCGGCGTCACAAGCCCGAGAACGAACTTGAAGATCGCTATCGCAAAAAGCAGGAGCAGGACAATGCTCGGCAACGCCATGCGGCGACGCCGGGTGAAGAATTCTGCCAGGCCCCAAGCCAGCACGACGACAACGCCCCATTTCGCTGGATCGCTGGCATAGTGCGAGGCTATGTCAGCCGCCGCCCCGCAGAAAAGCGCGATGCCAAGCGTCACGAATATATCGGCGAAGCTCGTGATGAAGCGCAGGCTCTCGTCATCGAAAGCATTCGCATCGGAGGTTACAGCGGCCACTGATGCCGGTATGGGCGGCGGTATCGGCGGCGGCGGCGGTGGCAGTTTGGCCCGGGCGGCCTCTAGCTCGGCGCGCGCGAGGGCACGCAATTCTTCCGCCTGCGCGGCGCTCAGTACGGCGCGTTCAACGGCGTGGTCGAGCGCCGTCTCGGAGATCATGGCAGGGTCTCGATGACGATGTTGCGGTTGGTGTAGACGCAGATATCGGCGGCGATGCCCATCGCGCGGCGGGCGATGTCCTCGGCGGCGTAGTCGGTGTCCAGCAACGCGGTGGCGGCGGCCAGGGCGTAGTTGCCGCCGGAGCCGATCGCAGCGACGCCCTTGTCCGGCTCCAGCACGTCGCCGACGCCGGTGACGGTGAAGATCGCGCTCTTGTCGGCCACCAGCAGCATGGCTTCCA
>JARLIV010000027.1 GCA_031291555.1 Methylovirgula sp.
CGTCGCATAGAGCCAGGCGCCCTCGCCCCGCTCGAAAGCGAGGTTGAAACGCGCATAGGTAGGTAGAAGCGACGACGTCACGGCTAAGGCTCCAGCGATTTTCCGGCGGCGGCGGTCCTGTCGCTCCGCGGCGCCGCGCTTATTCGGGCAATCCCCCAAAGAAAAGTGCCGCCCCAGCGGGAGCGGCAACAGGAAAAAGGTATTTTAAGGGGCTCGGCGCCGCCGGTCAAATTTTTGCCCCGAAGCGGCTCGCGGCCACGCGCCGAAAATATCGCGCCTCGGCATCGACCCGAGTCACAATGACGCGGCGACGGTCTCATCTCAGTGGACTGTTGAAAACGCCCTTGAGCGCGCTGCAGCGACTCTTGCGCAAGATTCAACAGCTAGTGTAGCCTCTCGGGTGTCGACTACGACATCTCGTGCGGCGGGCCATTCATAATGCGTAACCTTTTGTACGACGCCGGTTTTCCGGCGCTGCGGCGATTCCGGATTCTCCCTGCTGCACAACGTTTGTCGGGTCTCGTTAGCCGCGTTCAGGCTAATTTTTCTGATCCAGATCGAGGAGGACTGAATGTCCTGGACCGATGAACGGGTGGAGCTTCTGCGCAAACTCTGGCTCGAAGGGCTCAGCGCCAGCCAAATCGCGCGCGAGCTTGCCAATGGTATCAGTCGCAATGCGGTTATCGGCAAGGTTCACCGGCTCGGAATGTCAGGGCGCGTCAAGGTCGCAGCCCCGACGGTGGCCCGGCCGAGGCCGAAGGTCGCGCGTCCAGCGGCACATCAGCGCCCGAGCGCGCCGATGGTCCGTGGCAATACCGCCCTCGCCATTCGCCCGCAGCCAAGCGCGGCCATTCTGCCGGCACCGGAGGAAGATGTTGTGATCCCGATGTCCGAAATGGTCACGATCATGGATTTGAAGGAATCCATGTGCCGGTGGCCGGTGGGCGACCCGGCCTCGGGCGAGTTCCGCTTTTGCGGCGCCAAGAAGGGCGTCAATCAGAGCGGCCCCTATTGCACGTATCACAGCCGCGTCGCTTACCAGCCGGTGCAGGACCGCCGCCGCGAGCGGCGCGCGCAGTCGGCGTGATGATTGCGATTGAGCGGCAACGCTCAGTCGTTCTTGCCGAAGGTCTCGTCGAAGGAATAGCCCGCACCGCGGATGGTGCGGATGGGGTCACGCTCACCTGCCTGCGATAGCGCCTTGCGCAGGCGTCCGACATGAACGTCGACGGTGCGCTCATCGATCTCCGCCGAGAAGCCCCAGATCGAGTCGAGCAATTGCGCGCGTGAAAAGACGCGGCCGGGCTTGCCCATGAGATATTCCAGTAGACGGAACTCGGTCGGCCCGAGATGGACATTGCGATCACCGCGGCTGACCCGCCAATTTTCCCGATCAAGCGCAAGATCGGCAGCCACGAGCAGCGCCGCGACGCGATCCGGCCGCGCGCGCCGCAACAGCGCTCGCACACGGGCCATCAATTCCGGCACGGAGAAGGGTTTGACGATGTAATCATCGGCGCCGATCGAGAGGCCGCGCACCCGCTCGCTCTCGTCGCCGCGCGCCGTCAGCATGATGACGGGCAGGCTCCGCGTCGCATCGCGCGCGCGCATCCGCCGGCAGATCTCAAGGCCGGAAACGCCTGGCAACATCCAATCGAGGATAACGAGGTCCGGCGGCGATTCCACGAGCCGCAATTCTGCCTCGTCGCCGCGCTCGACGCGCACCACGACGAAGCCTTCGGCCTCGAGATTGTAGCTCAAGAGCAGGCTCAGCGCCGCTTCGTCCTCGACGACGAGGATGCGCGGCGGCGCAACAGCGGAGGAGCTCGCCCGCGGCGGCGCGCTGCGCGGCTCGGACGCGGCAGGGTGCGAGTCAGGAACAGAGACGATCTGATTGTTCATCTATCGCTCACTTCGGCAAGGGCAGATAATCGGTTGCCGGCGACGGCCCTTTCGGCCGGTCCATCGGCAAAGTCTCCCCGGTGACGAGGTAGACGACCGTCTCCGCGATGTTGGTGGAATGATCGCCAATCCGCTCGATATTTTTCGAGCAGAACAACAGATGCGCACAGAACGAAATATTACGCGGGTCTTCCATCATGAAAGTCAAAAGATCGCGGAAGACCGAGTCCTCCAGCGCGTCGAGCTCGACATCATGCGTCCAAACCATGCGCGCGCGCTCGACATCGCGCAGCGCATAGGCATCGAGCGCATCCTTCAGCAGCATCGCCGCCGCCTCGTGCATCGACTTGAGCCCAACGATGGCGCGCGGCAGCCGCGTCTCGCCGGAGAGTTTCAGCGCCCGTTTGGCGATGTTCTTGGCGAGATCGCCGACACGCTCGAGATCGCCGGAGATGCGGATCGCCGCGATGATCTCGCGCAAGTCTGCCGCCAGCGGCTGGCGCTTGGCGATGGTCAGGATCGCCTGCTCCTCGACATCGCGTTGCAGCACGTCGAGACGCTGGTCCATGGCGACGGTCGCCCGTGCCAGACTGGTGTCGAGCGTCGCGAGGGCATCCATCGCATTGCTGAGCATCTGCTCGGCAATGCCGCCCATTTCCGCAATTTTGCGGCCGAGAGCCTCAAGCTCGTTGTCGTAAGCTTTGACGGTGTGGTCGGTCATGGCTTTTGGTCCTGGAATCGCCGGCCTCAGCCGAAGCGGCCTGTGACATAGTTCTGGGTCCGCTGGTTTTCGGGAGCCGTGAAAATCTGCGTGGTGGTTCCGAACTCGACCAGTTCGCCAAGATACATGAATGCAGTATATTCCGAGACGCGCACCGCCTGCTGCATATTATGCGTGACGATGGCGATCGTATACTTTTCCTTCAGCTCGTCGATCAGCTCTTCCACCTTCGCGGTGGATATGGGGTCGAGCGCCGAGCACGGTTCGTCCAACAGGATGACCTCGGGCTGGATGGCGACGGTGCGGGCAATGCAAAGCCGCTGCTGCTGGCCGCCCGAGAGCGACAGGCCGCTCGTTTTGAGCTTGTCCTTGACCTCCTCCCACAGCGCCGCGCCGCGCAGTGCCGTCTCGACCCGCGCGTCGAGATCGGCCCGCGAAAGCTTTTCGTAGAGCCGGACGCCGAAAGCGATGTTCTCGTAGATCGTCATCGGGAACGGCGTCGGCTTTTGAAACACCATGCCGACGCGCGAGCGCAGCAGATTGATATCCTGTTCCGAAGAAAGAATGTTCTCGCCGTCAAGCAGCACCTCGCCTTCCGCGTGCTGGCCCGGATAAAGTTCGTACATCCGGTTCAGTACACGCAGCAGCGTCGACTTTCCGCAGCCGGATGGCCCGATCAGCGCCGTCACCTTGTTGGAATAGAGCGGCAGGGTGACATCTTTCACCGCATGGTTCTGCCCGTAATAGAATTGCAGCCCACGAACGACGATCTTCGTCGGATGCTCGGCTTTTACCGGTGCTGTTGTCGCTACGGCGGTCATCGGCTGGATCCTCGAGAGCTAAGAGTCCGCGCCAGGATCGACAAGCCAAGCACGGTAAAGGTAATGAGGAGCGCCCCCGTCCAAGCCAGGCCCTGCCAGGCCTTGTAGGGGCTCATCGCGAATTGGAAGATGATCGCCGGCAGGCTCGCCATCGGCGCATTGAGATCGGTCGAATAG
>JARLIV010000162.1 GCA_031291555.1 Methylovirgula sp.
AGAAGCGCCTCGCCTTGCGCATTCGACAGTGCCTCATAGGCGTCGAACTCGCGGCGCCCCGCCCGGGTCAGCCCGGCGATGCGGCGGCGCGCATCATCCCGGTGCGCCGTGGTCGCGATCAGGCCCTCGTCCTCCAGACCGCGCCGCAGGCGACTCATCAGCCCGGAATCGAGGCCGAGATAGTCACGCAGCTCCGCGACGTCGCCTCGGCCATGGCCGATCGCGTTGAGCACGCGCGCGGCGCCCAGCGGCCGTCCGCGGCCGAGGAAGGAGGTGTCGAGCGCGCCGACCTCCGAGGTGACGGCGCGGTTGAAACGGCGGACGCGGGAAATGGGATCGAGCATTTATCTGACTTTAGTCAGGTAAATGCGTTTGTCAATTTCGGGCCGGCGTTCCGGGGCGATGGGATGGCATCGAGCTGTGGCACGCACTGGCATACCCGAAAATCTCGAGATTCCGGGTTCGATGCTGCGCATCGCCCCGGAATGACGGAGGGCCGAAAGCTACAGCTCCACCACCACGTAGTCGCTCTCGACGGCGACCTTGATGGTCTCTGCGACATAGGGGCCCTTCACCACCTCGGCGCCGGCCTCGACATGCGCCGGGTACGCCTTGACGCGGAAGCGGCGGGGGTCGCAGTAGGACTGGCCGGTGCGGATGTCAAACTCCCAGCCGTGCCAGGGACAGCGGATGATCTCGCCGAGTCTGGTGTACTCGATCTCGCCGGGATCCTTCGATTGCGCCAGCCCGATCAGCGGTCCCTCGCAGAGCGAGGCGCCCTGGTGCGGGCAGCGGTTCAACAGGCCGAAGAACTCGCCCTTGATGTTGAAGACGGCGATGGGACGGCCGTCGATCTCGAGGAATTTGCGCGTCCCCGGCGGGAACTCGTCGACGGGCGCGATGACGTGACGAGTCATTTGAGCGGAGATGGATTGGAGAATGGCCGCAGGCTCGGTTCACCCCTCCCATAGGGAGAGGTCGAATTGCTCCCGGCGATGCGAAGCATCGTCCGGCGCAATTCGGGTGAGGGGCGAGGTCTATCGAGAGGGCGTAACCCCTCACCCGGATCGCTGCTGCGATCCGACCTCTCCCAACGGGAGAGGTAAACCGAACGCGCGGCCAAGACCGATTCACTCACGTCGCATCCTCCATCAGGAAAGGCCGTACACCTTGCGCGCGTTACCCAGATAGAACGCCGCGCGGTTGTCGTCGGAGACGCCGGCCGGCAGCACGCGGGAGGGCTCGTCGAAATCCCAGTGCGGATAGTCGGTGGCGAACAGCAGCTTGTCCCAGCCGATCCAGTCGATGACGTCGAACAGATCCTGCCGCCGCTCCGGGTCCTCCATCGGCTGCGTGGTCCAGTAGATGTGGTCGCGGATGTACTCCGACGGCGGCCGCCTGACATGCGGCACCTCGCTTCGCAGCCGTTGCCAGACCTTGTCGAGCCGCCAGGCGAGCGACGGCGTCCAGCCGAAACCGGCTTCGATCATGATCATCTTCAGAGTCGGATGCCGCTCGAACACGCCTTCGAGCACGAGGCTAGCCAACGCCGTCTGCTGGCATTGCGAGTGACCCACCATCTCCTCGATGTAATAGCTCGGCCAGCCCGAAGCGGTGATGGGATTGCCGCCGAAGCCGAAGGCGTGCACGCCGACCGGTAGGCCGGCCTCCTCCGCGGCCTCGTAGATCGGCCAATAGCGGCGCTGTCCCAGCGGCTCGACATTGCGGCTGAGCAGCAGCACCTGCACGAAATTCTTGTCGCCCGCGCGCTTGCGGATTTCGGCGGCGGCGGCGGGACCGTCCTCGTTCGCAACCACGATCGAGGCCTTCAGCCGCGAATCCTTGCTCGTCCATTTCTCGATCTGCCAGTCATTGGTCGCCGAGCAGATGGCGTCGGCGAGATCCTGGTTGCGAATGCCCTGGCCAGTTGCGAGCGGATTGAGCACGCCGAGCACGACATTGTTGGGATTAAGATGCTGTGTCTGCATGAAGGACAGCGAGGAGCCCTGCGGGCCGCCTTCCGGCGGATAGGCGTCGCGGCGCGAGGCGTTGGGCTGCGCCTTGGGATAGGGCGGCCCTTCCATCATGCCCTGATAAGCGTGCTTGTCGTAGGTTTCGAGATGCTCCTGCCAGCGTTTGGCGAGAAAGGGATAGAGTTCGGTCTTGGTCGCGCGCGCCGGATGAATGTCGCAATCGGCGATCGCGGTCTTTGCGCTGACCGATGCGGTCCCTTCGGGAAGGTCGCGGAACTGGATGTTCATGGCGTCGCCTCCTGGGTGGCCCTCAGCCGACCGTAGGTCGCAAGCGGGTTGTCGATCATGATCTTGCGCACAAGCTCAGGCGATAACCCCTTGGGCAGCGCGTCGTTGCCGTCGAACTGCCAGTGCGGATAGTCGGTCGAGAATAGGAGCAATTCGTCCGACTGCATATGGTCAAGCAGCCGGTTGAGCAGCGCGGGATCGTCGGGTGCGTCGACCGGCTGCAGCGAGAAGCGGATGTTGCTGCGCACAATCTCCAGCGGCGCGCGGTCGACCCACGGCGTTTCCATGCGGATGCCGCGCCAGAACTTGTGCAGCCGCCACAGGAACGGCGGCAGCCAGGTGAAGCCCGATTCGAGCATCACCATTTTTAGATTCGGATGGCGCGCGAACACGCCCTCGACGATCAGGCTGGTCAATTGGGTCTGGAACGCCTGCGCCTGCGCGACATAATCCTCGATGTGATAGGAGCCCCAGCCGACCGAGGTCGGCGGGTTGTGGTAGTTCGAGCCGGCATGGATGCCGATCGGAAGGCCGAGCCGCTCGGCGGCAGCGTAGATCGGCCAGTAATGACGCTTGCCGAGGGGCATGTCGCCCATCACCAGCATCAGCACCTGGACGAAGCGCTTGTCCGCCGCGCAGCGCTCGATCTCGGCGACGGATTTCTCCACGTTCTGCACGGGAATGACGATGGAGCCGCGCAGCCGCGAATCCCTGTCCAGCCACTCCTTTGCCAGCCAATCATTGAGCGCGCGGCAAAAGGCTGTCGCCATGTCCTCGGAAAACACCATCTGCACGCCGTAGAGCGGGTTGCAGATGCCGTAGGCCACCTCGAACGGATCGAGCGCCTGCGCCTGCATGTCTTCCAGCCGCGAGCCCGGCTTGCCCTGCGCCGGGCGCCAGTCGGGCCGCGCCGAGATCGGCGAGTTGGCGGGATAGGATTGCGACACCAGGTCAACCATGCCGCGGGTCGTCACCTGGTCGCGCCAGTAATCGTCGAGATACGGCAGCAGGCTGGTCAGATGCGGAACGGCCGGATGCAGATCGCAATCGACGCCGCCCGCGACAATGGCCGTCATGGCGTTTTCCCTGGCGTTTCCTCTGGGGCTTCCGGCGCTGCTGCGCCTTGTTCTGGCCGGCATTGAAGCAGCCCCGCACCGCGCCTGCAACAGGCGCAAAAAGCGATCGCCTATGCTAGGAACGCGCGAAACGGAGATAAAGCCAATGCAGGACCTCATCGGCATCGCCGGACAGATCGCCGCCATCCTGGTGGCCCGCAAGCAGACGCTTGCGGTTGCGGAATCCTCGACCGGCGGACTGCTCTCGGCCGCCCTGCTCGCGGTGCCCGGCGCGTCCGCCTATTTCAAGGGCGGCGCCGTGGTCTATACCCGCGAGGCGCGGCGTCTGCTGATGGACATTCCGGACGAGGCGATGAAGGGCATCCGCTCGGCCTCGGAGCCTTACGCGAAGCTGTTGGCCGAGCAGATGCGCCGGCGCTTCGAGACAGATTGGGGCCTGTCGGAAACCGGCGCCACCGGCCCGACGGGAAATCGCTACGGCGACGCCGCCGGCCATAGCTGCATGGCGGTTGCGGGTGCGGCGACCAGGGTCATCACGCTGGAGACGGGAAGCAGCGACCGGGCGGGCAATATGCAGGCGTTCGCGAAGACGGCGCTGGAGTTGCTGTTGAAGGAAGTGTCGAGCTAACGCCGCGCGTCGTGCCCAGCCACGCGCAGCGCACGATGCGCCCCAAGGCAACCGGCAGAAAGAACCCATATCCATCGGCAGAAGTCATTCACGACGCGGCCAACCCCAGGCGTCATGGCCGGGCTTGTCCCACGGGTGTCCGGTACGAATTGTGCTTGAGGATGTGCACGGCATTGATTCTTCTCGGGTTCAGAGGGTTGCGAATCGTCTGGACACGAATGAGGGCAATGCCGTGCGCCATCAGAATAGCGTTTTTCATCAGGTTTTGAAGTTCATTCCCTGGGATATGTTCGATCGGCTGGTCGAGCAGCATGGGGCGGACGTGAGTTCGCGTAAGCACAAGTCCAAGGCGCATTTGATTGCGATCCTGTACGGACAGTTGTCCGGAGCACGGGGGCTGCGCGAGATCGAAACGGGCCTCGAGAGCCATGCGAGCAAGCTCTACCATCTTGGCGGCTGCGCGGTGCCGCGCGCCTCGCTGGCGGAAATGAATGCGTCGCGGCCGGTCGGGGTCTTTGCCGGGCTGCTTTCGGCGTTGATGCTGCAGTTGCAGCGCGGCTATCGGCGCAAGATCGCGGACTGCGTTCGCTTGATAGACTCGACGAGCGTGCGGCTAAGCAGCTTCAGCGGCGATTGGGCGAGGTTTTCGGCCGGAGTTTGTGGCGCCAAGGCGCACATCGTCTACGATCCCGATGCCGATCAACCGCTGTATCTCGTGGTCACGACCGCGAACGTCAACGACATTACTGCGGCAAAGGCCATGCCGATCGAAGCGGGAGCCACTTACGTCTTCGATCTCGGCTACTATGACTATGGATGGTGGGCGAAGCTCCATGAAAAGAACTGCCGGTTCGTCACGCGGCTCAAAACCAATACCCCGCTCGAAGTCGAAGAAGCCCGGCCTGTCGTGCCGGGATCTTCGATCCAGAGCGACCGAACCGGGTACCTTCCCAAGCGCCTTGCCGCTTCGCGCAGCAACCCGATGTCGGCGCTGGTACGGGAAATCGAGGTCGAGATTGACAGCGGCAAGGTCTTGCGGATTGTTACCAATGACCTGAGTGCAAGCGCACAAGAGATCGCCGATCTGTACAAGCGTCGCTGGGCGATCGAGCTGTTCTTTCGATGGGTCAAGCAGACCTTGAAGATCGGTCACTTCCTCGGAACCTCCGAGAACGCGGTCCGCATCCAGATCACGGTCGCTCTGATTGCCTTTCTTCTG
>JARLIV010000163.1 GCA_031291555.1 Methylovirgula sp.
CGCGGTAAGAAACACCGGCAGGAGGCCGTGGATCATCTCCGAGGAAACGTCCATGAACAGGCTGACGAAGCCGAGCGCCCACACGCTGCGCGGCATGGCGCGCAGTCCATTGCGCGTTTGCTGTGAGACTCCGATGTCGCGCATGGGGGCCGGGGCGCGTCGGTCTTTCATGGACGACGATACCCGGTGTTGGCCTCGCGCCACCCGCCGCTGATGTCATCGCCCTCCGCCATGGGCTCGAAAAGATTTCCTGGCGAAGCCGGCGCCGGTTCATCGCGGAATTGGCGTTTACGCACCAGATTGCCGACATAGGCTTCTATCCACCCCGGCGCGATGGCTTTCAGCAGCGGAAGCACGCGCGCAATGTCGACAAAGCTTGTGCGTTGCGGCCGCTCGGCCGCGGCAACGATGACCTTGGCGACCCGCCGTGCATCCGCGATGGGGTGAAGCGGCTGCGCGACGCGGCCCATGTAATTTCCGGCGTGCTGAAAGAAGGGCGTATCGGTCGCGCCGGGCATCACCGTGCAGACGTGGATTTGCGGGCAATCGCGGACCTCCTGGCGAATGGATTCGCTCAGTCCCCGGATCGCGAACTTGCTGGCCACATAGGCGCTCGAATAGGGCTGCCCGACATAGGCGGTAGCCGAGCACACATTGACGAGAACGCCGCAGCCCTGCTGGCGAAAAATACGCAGAGCTATCCGCGAGCCGTAAAGGTAGCCGAGCAGGTTGGTCTCAATGACACGGCAATGGGCCTCGAGTGGACCTTCGTCGATCCGCGCGTAGAGCGCGACGGCCGCGTTGTTGACCCAAATGTCGATCCGGCCATAGGTTTCGATCGCCCGTCGCGCCAGGTTCTCCACGCTGTCGGGATCTGCGACGTCGGCTTGAATTGCAGTCGCTTGGCCGCCAAGCTTGGCGCATTCGCGGACGGCGGCTTCAAGCGGTTTCATCCGCCGCGCGGCGAGGACCAGCCGAGCTCCAGTTTCGGCAAACCGATGCGCCGTTGCGCGGCCGATGCCGCTCGAAGCGCCCGTGATGACAACCACTTTGCCTTGAAGCGCCACGCACGTTCTTTCGGACCAATCCCGACAAAAATCAATCTTAGCACTTCCTTCCGCGCCACGTCTCTTTTATCACGCTGACATAGGCTGCTGAAACCGCCCCGCGGGGCTTTAGGGGGAACCATTATGCGTTTGTCTCACAGGCTTCGTGCGGGCCTCGTCGGTCTGCTCGCCGTTTTTGCCGCGACCTTACCGTCTGCCGTTTTTGCCGACAGCGGCTTCGTGCGTCTTTCCATCGTGAAGGGCGGCTGGTTCATCGGCGCGAATGCGGGCGGCGGCACATTGTATTTTCACGGGCGGCGCTATGCGCTGTCGGTCGGCGGTGTCGATGCAGGGCTTGTCTTCGGCCTGTCGCATACGACTTTGCATGGCCGGGTGCTCAATATCTACCAGCCGTCGGACATTGCGGGCGTCTATGGCGCAGCTGGCGCGGGTGCCGCGGTGGGCGTCGGCGCGCGAGTCATCCAGCTCGCCAATGACAAGGGCGCCATCTTGCAATTGGAAGGCTTTCAAGTCGGCCTGATGGCGAACCTCGATCTCAGCGGGCTCGTCATCGGGCTGCAGTAGAGCCGCAGCGCTAAAGCTGCGAACGAGGCCGCCAGCTGTGGCGGCCTATTGCGCCTCTAGGCCCGGCAGCCCTTGCAGCTGTTTGACCGGCGGCGGATTCCATTTGCCGGTGAGTGCTTCCGATTTCGGCGCGTAGATGCGCAGCAACAGATTGAACGGACCCTTGGGCGCGGGCAGCCAGTTTGCTTCCTTGCCGGCGCCAGGGGTCTCGTTCTGGAAATAAAGATCGAGCGATCCGTCGGCATTGTATGTCAGCGGCATCCAGCTGCTGAGCGCAAACCGGTTGAGCGCGTTTTCGACCGGATAGCCATCGGCGTCATAAAGCGTGATCGACCAGAAGGCCGCAGCCGGGGGAAGAGTCTCCTTGTCGAAGTGGATCGTGTAGGCATTGGCCCCGTCGAGCGGCTTGCCGGACCCATCGCCTAGATTCGTCGGGTAGATGGCATCCTCGGGAACATTCGCGCCGAGGCCGAATTGCGCCACGATCGCCCGCTTCAAGTAATAATTGCCGTAGACGCCCATCGTATCCGTGTTCATGGACCAGCCGTTGACGACGCGCGCCAGGGTAGGGATCTTCCAGGCCATCAGCCGCCGCCCATCTTCCGGCGCGGTTTCCAGCGCCTTGCGGATGGCGGGGTCGAGCCCATTGAAATCGAAACTCTTGCCCCGTTCGATGCCGATCTTGGTCAATTGAGCGATGATCGGCTCGTCGGTGAGATGCGGCGGGTTGCGCTTGAGCAGCTCAGCCGCATAGGTGAAGAATTTCTCGGCCGACATTGAATCGACCTGTTGCTTGGGCGGCGTCTTCATATCCACAGTCGGGTCGATCGTAACGCTTGGCGTGATGGCAGGCTTGCCCCATTGCGACAGCGGCATCACTTGGTAGCCCGCCTGGATCTTGTGAACCGCCTTATAGTCAGACGGCCCGTCGGTCTTCGTCCGGCCGATGACCCAGACGAAGGGCGTGGGCGCGCTGATCGTCGACATTCCCGCGGGCGCCGTGCCGGTCCAGCCCGGCGGCGTGATCAGAAAGTTGCCGGCTCCCGTGCCAGTCGTCCGCCAGCCTGGCGAAGCAAACACGTCGGTCCACATGTCGAGCATCGGCAGCAGATAATAGCGGCCATGCGTATCCGGCACCGAAACGACCATCGGCTCCTTCGTCAAGTCGAGCCAGGCGACCGAATACAAAGTGTCGAAGTTCGGCCGCACGACACCCCTGAAATCGGCGGGCGGATAAGACGGCACGCTGACGAACATATTCATCGGCCCTTTGCCGAATTCCTTGCCTGGCGCGACGTTCGTGGCTTGTTTACGGGTGATGTCCATCGTCACCAAAGGATAGAAGTAGAGATAGGCATTGACGCCGATCGCACGCGCGTCTTGCTCGCTGACGGCGGCCTGCGCATGGGCAGCCAGAGCCAATCCGAAGGACATCATGCAAGTGAACAATGCTGCCGAGATGAAGCGCTTCATTTGAAAATCCTTTGCAGGAAATCTATTTCGCGAGCTTCGAAAGCGAACGATACTCCTTCGTGATCTATCCTGGCATCCTCCCAAAGGCCAACCGCGTATTGACGAAGGTCAACGTCACAAAGGCGTTTGTTTCAGCCCTGCGCGGGCAAAAACGCGAAGGTTATGGTGCCGCGCTTGAAAATCATGTCCCAGAGCTTGTCCTCGCCAATGACGCGGCCGATTTCGCGGAAGGCAAAGAAGGGGATGAGTGCGACGAACATGAGTGCGACGACGCACAGAAAGCCTTGCACCGTGCCACCGCCGATCGGCGGGAAGCTCGCAATGGCGCCTTTGCCGTGCCATAGGCCGAGCAGTTCGCTCTCGATGATATGGGTCGCGACGAACAGAACGGCGAAGGCGAAGGCTTTGTAGAGGATCGGATAGACCAGTGGCTTGTCCTTGAAGCCGTCTGCGAAATTGAAATCCTCCGCGACCAGGAGCACTTTCGCGAGGACGATGGCGTTGATTATGGCAAAGCCATGCGAGGCGAAGTTGATGTGCCGCTCTCCCAGCACGATGGTTTCGCAGAGAACGTAAAGCCCGAACGTCACCCAGAGATAGAGCACGATGGCGATGAGGCGCTTAGTCTCCCGTTTCGCCCAGGCGATCAGGTCGCGGCGGGCCGGACTAGCTTGCTCGGTCACGGTTTCCTCCCTGAGCCGAAATAACGGCGTTGTTTCGTGCCGCTCGCTGCACGCGCGTCAACATTCCTCAGGCACTTTGCCGAAGCGTTGGCAGAGCGATTTCATCAGTTCGATCGCCTCCGGCCCGCAAAAGGAATTGTAGCGCGCGTCGACGCAGCCTTTTGCGGTCTTCAGCACATCCTGGATTTCGCTGCGTTCGAGCACGCCCTTCGCCGCGAGCTTGTCGAGCAGGGCGAAAAGGATGGCGCTGCTGACGACGGCCAGGCTCTTTTCCGACGTCAGGGGGCTTGAAGGGGTTGGCATGGCTCACGCTCCTGTGAACCAGCCGATGCTAACGCGCCGCCGGGCGTTGTAAATGCTGAAAAGGTCTTATGCCCGGCCCACCTGTAGTCGGGGCGGCAACCGTGTTCGTCATGGCCGACTTTACGCCGACCATCGCGCTCTAGTGGTGCAGCAGCTTGAAGACCGCAGAGAAGAGGGCGACCGCCACGGAGGCCACGATCGCCAAGCCGCAGAGAGCGGCCAGCGTGGCCGCCCCGAAAAAGACGATGCGGCGCAAATACCCCTCGGCTGTGGGGGGAAATTCGACCTTGTCGTCGCGCGAGGGGGTCAAGTCGAAATGCATGTCGCTCTGGTTCCGGGCCCTATTGGCGAGGCATCATAGAGCCCGGCGCGAACATCGCAAGGGCGGGGCAAAGCGCCGGCGTCAGGTCCCGGTCGCGGCCTCGGCGGGATTCGCTGCGGCGGCGAACTGATCGAAAGCCTCGACCGCTTGCGCCGCATACATCACGCTCGGGCCGGCGCCCATGTAGATCGCCATGCCCATCGTCTCCATCAGCTCCTCGCGGCTCGCGCCCTGCTTGACGGCCGCCTCGGCGTGAAAAGCGATGCAGGCATCGCAGCGGACCGCGACGGCGATGCCGAGCGCGATGAGTTCCTTCGTCTTGGTATCGAGCGCCTTGGCCTCCAGCGCGGCGCGCGCGAGGGCGGAAAAGGAGCGCATCGTCTCCGGTGTTCCCGCGCGCAACTCCCGCAACGGCTGGGAGAATTCGGCAGCAAGGCGCGGCCAATCCATATGCATCATTATCTCCTTGTTTCGATGCGCGACTTTCAGCGGAAGGCGTTGCCGGTCTTGATGCCCATTTTCTTGAAAATGAGTGCAGCCGGACAGAAGCCGGTAAAGCCGGCCTGAAGAAGATTGAGGCCGACGAACGCCGTCAGCAGCAGCCAATAGGGGCTGAAAAGATAGGCCAGCACGAGGGAGATCAGCACCATCGTGCCAGCGAAGGAAAGGACTGCGCGATCGATATTCATGTCATGCCTCCACCTGCCTTGCTTCCGGCCAAGAAGCCGCCCTGGCGTCGGCGCAACGCGCCGACATTGCCTGTCAGGCTGGTTCTTTGAGTTTCTTGATATTGAGAATCTTATTCATCAGATAGCGCTCGTAGAAGGGCTCGCTTTCGCCCCGCCGGACCTTGCGCAGGAAGTATTTCTCGAAAGCGACCTTGGCGAGATGGACCCAGCCGCCCTTGGCCGACCAGTTGACGTTGCGCGGCGGTATCTGCGGCTGCGCCACGAAGGCGACGCCACCATCGCCGAAATCGGCGAGGCAGACCGCGTTCCATGTCGGCAGATGGGATACTTCCTTGCCTCTCAGCAGGGCGCCGATGTTCTCCGCGGTGGCGGTGACCATTGATTCTATCATGAAGCCGGTCTTCGGCACGCCGACTGGCACGGGCGTCGGCCCGACTGGCGCAATCGCGACACAGACGCCGACCGCAAAAATATCCGGATAGGCCGGATTGCGCTGGAATTTATCGACGGCGATGAAGCCGCGCGGATTGGTGAGTTTCTCAATGCCGCGCACGGCGCCGACGCCGCGGAAACCGGGGATCATCATCGCATAGGCGAAGGGAAGCTGGTGCGTCTTGGCGACCGCGCCGCCCTCGGCGACTTCCTCGACCTCGACCGAGCCGTCCGTGACAGCCTTCACCCGCGCATTGGTGATCCATTTGATATGCCGCTCGCGCAGCTCGCTTTCGAGCACCGTCTTGGTGTCGCCGACGCCATCGAGCCCCAAATGGCCGATGTAGGGCTCGGGCGTCACGAAGGTCATCGGCACGCGGTCGCGCAGGCCGCGCCGTTTCAGCTCGGTATCGAGAATCAGCGCGAATTCATAGGCCGGCCCGAAGCAGGAGGCGCCCTGGACGGCGCCGACCACGATCGGGCCGGGGGCGGCGCAGAATTTCTCAAAGGCGTCGTAGGCCTTCGCAGCATGATCGACATGGCAGACGGATTGCGTGAAATTGCCGGGGCCGAAGCCCGGAATTTCATCGAAGGCGAGTTCCGGTCCAGTCGCGATCACGAGATAATCGTAATTGACCGTGGTGCCGTCCTCAATCTCGACGTGCTTCTCGTCCGGATGCACACGTTTGGCGCCGGCGGTAATGAAGCGGATATTCTTGCGCTGGGCGATCTTGGTCAGGTCGATCTTGATGTCGGCCGGCTTGCGCCAGCCGACGGCGACCCAGGGGTTCGACGGTACGAAGTGAAAGGTGGGGTCCTGGCCGATCAGGGTCAGATGGTCGCCCTTGCGCAACTGTGGCACGAGTTCATAAGCCATCAACGTTCCACTCAGTCCCGCACCGATTACTACGATCTCAGCCATCGCCGTTTTCCTCGCGCGTTGTTTGTCTGGGGAAGCCCCCTCTTCAGCGGGGGTTTAAATATACAATAAATCGAATATACGCAAGTACGTATTAAAACGTGTGGATGACACCGCATCATGCCTTGACATCGGCACGACATAAACGTATTTTCGTATCTATGAAGATATCACCCATTGCGATGGATGCCGCGGCGGAGCAGGCGAGCGAACTTTTGAAGTCGCTCGCCAATAGGCATCGGCTCTTGATCGTCTGTCAACTCATCGAGGGCGAGCAATCCGTCGGCGGGATGGCGGAGTTTCTCGGCATCCGCGATTCGACTGTCTCCCAGCATCTCGCACTCTTGCGCAAGGACGGCGTCGTGTCGGCGCGGCGTGATGGACAGACGATCTGGTATTCGATCGCGAGCGGTCCGGCGCGGGAAATTCTGAAGACGCTTTACCGCATCTATTGCGGCCCTCAGTCGATGTGCGAGCCGGAGGTTATCGAACCTGCGCCGGCGGCACGGAAAAAGAAAAGGACCAAGAAGGATGACCGCCCGCAACCGTCTGCAAAATCTCACGCCGCACGCCGTTCGTGACGTGATGGGGGAGCGTCGGGTTCTCCTCGTCGACGTGCGCGAACCCAACGAATATGCCGCGGCGCGCATTCCCGGCGCGGTCCTCTTTCCGCTGTCGACCTTCGATCCGGCGGCGTTGCCGTCGCCAGAGGTTTGCGAAGTCATCTTCCATTGCAAGGCAGGCGGGCGTTCGGCCAAGGCCGTAGAGATGTGCCTCGCAAAGGGAATTGCGCATACCAAGCATCTCGCCGGCGGATTCGAGGCCTGGAAGGCGGCCGGGCTGCCGACTATCCCCGCATCCGGCTCCTTTGTTGCCGGCCTCTTCGGCCGGCGCTAGCTTGATCCCGAAAGTCGAACGTCATGCGTACGGCGCTTGCTCTCGTCGCGATAACGCTCACCCTCCTGGCCGGTGCGGCTAGCGCGGCACAGACCTTTACTGTCGAGCCGGCGAATGTGGCGGACGAGAAGGCCGTTTTCGCGACCGTCGAAAGTCGCGAAGTCGAGCCTGCGCGCGTGCGCACCGGCGGCACGATCGCGAGTCTTTCCGTCAGGGAAGGTGATTGGGTCCAGGCGGGGCAGGTTGTCGCCACGATCGGCGATGAAAAGCTGACGTTGCAGAAAACCGCGCTCGACGCACAGATTGCGGGCCTCAAGGCGCAGCTCGAGCAGGCGCAGACGGACCTGGCGCGCGCGACGGCGCTCGTGGAGCGCGGCATCACGAGCAAGGCGCAGTTCGATGCCGCGACCACTGCGGCGGATGTCGCGGCCAATGCGCTCAAATCGCGCATCGCCGAGCGTTCGGTGATCGAACAGCAATTGGCCGAAGGCCAAGTGCTCGCGCCGACCGCCGGGCGGGTGCTCAAAGTGCCCGTGACGGTCGATTCCGTCGTGATGAGCGGCGAGACGATCGCGACGATCGGGCGTGCCGATTTCGTTTTACGCCTGCGCGTGCCGGAGCGCCACGCGCGCTTCCTGAAGGCCGGCGACAGGGTCCGGATCGACGGCAGCGATATCGGCCAGAGCGGCGCGACCTTCGGCATGATATCGCTTGTCTATCCACAGATCGAAAACGGCCGCGTCGTTGCCGACGCCCGCGTTGCCGGTCTGGGGGATTATTTTCTCGGCGAGCGGATCGAGGTCTGGATTTCGGGCGGCGAGCGCCGCGCCTATATCGTCCCGGCGCATTTCATCCTTACGCGCTTCGGGCTCGATTATGCGAAGCTACGCGAGGCCGACAGCACGACGATCGAAGTTCCGGTCCAGCGCGGACGCGAGCAGCCGCGTCCAGACATGCCGGACGCGCTGGAGATATTGTCCGGCCTGCAGGCGGGTGACGTTCTGGTGCAGCCATGAGGCTCGGTATTTCCGGCCGGCTGACCAAGGCCACGATCCGCTCGCCGCTCACGCCTTTGTTCCTGATGGCGGCCATCGTCGCAGGCTTCATCGCGGTGATGACGATCCCGCGCGAGGAAGAGCCGCAGATCAGCGTGCCATTGGTCGACATTCTGGTCAATGCCGACGGACTCAAGGCGCCGGATGCCGTCGAACTCGTGACCAAGCCGCTGGAAGCGATCGTCAAAGGCATCAACGGCGTCGAGCATGTCTATAGCCAGACGCAGGACGATCGCGTCATGGTGACGGCGCGCTTCTTCGTCGGCACCAGCGAGGACGATGCGATCCTGCGCGTGCAGGCGAAAATCCGCGCCAATTACGATCGTATTCCGACCGGCATCCCCGAGCCCTTAATTATCGGCCGCGGCATCAACGATGTCGCGATCACGACGCTCACTTTGTCGCCGAAGCCCGAGGCGTCGGCGCACTGGACCGACAAGGATCTTTATGAGCTTGCCGACCGACTGCGCTCCGAACTCATCAAGGTCGACAATATCGGGCTGAGCTACATTTCCGGCGGCACGGCAGAGCAGATCAGGGTCGAGCCGGACCCGGAAAGGCTCGCTTTGTTCGGCGTGACGCTGGAGCAGCTCGTCGGCAAGGTGAAGGGGGCCAATCGCTCCTTCCTCGCCGGCACGGTGCGCGACGCGGGGATCGAGCCAAGCGTCGCGGCGGGGCAGACGCTGACCGGCGTTCCCGATATCGGGCTTTTGCTCATCACCACGCGTGACGGCCGCCCGGTCTATGTCCGCGACGTGGCGAAGGTCGTCGTCGGCGGCGCGCCGGTCGATCATCGGGTCTGGACGTTCACGCCAGGCAAGGCGGGGCACTGGACGCGCACGCCGGCCGTGACGGTCGCTTTCGCCAAACGCGCCGGGGCCAATGCGGTGGTCGTCGCGCGCGACATCATCGCGCGGGTCGACAGCCTGAAGGGGCATCTGATCCCGGACGACATCAATGTCGAGGTGACGCGCGATTACGGCGCGACGGCCAACGAAAAAGCCAACGAGCTTTTGTTTCACCTTGGCCTTGCCACGGTTTCCATCGTCTTGCTCATCGCCTTCACCATCGGCCGGCGCGAAGCGCTGGTCACGCTGGTTGTCATTCCGACGACCATTCTGCTGACGCTCTTCGCGGCCGAAATGATGGGCTATACGATCAACCGCGTCAGCCTTTTCGCGCTCATTTTCTCGATCGGCATATTGGTGGATGACGCCATTGTCGTCGTCGAGAATATCGCCCGCCATTGGGCGATGCGTGACGGCCGCGACCGGACGCAAGCCGCGATTGAGGCCGTCGCCGAGGTCGGCAACCCGACCGTGGTTGCAACGCTGACCGTTATCGCCGCGCTGCTGCCGATGCTTTTCGTCTCGGGGCTGATGGGCCCCTATATGGCGCCGATCCCGGCAAATGCCTCGGCGGCGATGATCTTCTCGTTTTTCGTCGCTATGGCCGTGGCCCCTTGGCTGATGCTCAAGCTGACGCCGGCGGGCCGGGCCACGATGAGCCATGAGCACGAAAGCGGAGACGGCGGCAAATTGGGCGCGCTCTACCGGCGGGTGGCGCAGCCCATCGTGCGGTCGCGCCGTGCGGCGGCGATTTTCCTCAGTGTGGTCGGCGTCGCCACCGTTCTCGTCTGCGTGCTGTTCGCGACCAAGACGGTGGCGGTCAAGCTGCTGCCCTTCGACAATAAGTCCGAGCTCGATGTCGTGCTCAATCTGCCAGAGGGCGCGAGCCTCGAGGATACCGAGCGCAAGCTCTTTGCGGTTGCCGGGCTGGCGGAGACCATGCCCGAGGTCGTGTCGATGCAGGCCTATGCCGGAACGGCGGCGCCGTTCAATTTCAACGGCCTCGTCCGCCATTATTATTCCCGTGAATCGCCGGAGATGGGCGAGCTGCAGCTCAACCTCACGCCCAAGGGCGAGCGCGCGCGCACGAGCCACGCCATCGCGCTCGATCTGCGGCAGAAGCTGGCAGGCTTCGCTCTGCCGCCCGGTGCCGTGATCAAGGTTGTCGAAGTACCGCCGGGGCCGCCTGTGCTCGCAACACTTCTTGCCGAAATCTACGGGCCGGATGCCGCGACCCGCCGCGCCGAAGCGGAGGAAGTCAAAAAGATATTCAAGTCCATCCCCTATATCGTCGATGTCGACGATTCCTACGGCCATCCGCGCCCGCGCCTGCGAATCTCGATCAATCAGGACCGGCTCGAATTCTTCGGCGTCGAGCAAAGCGACGTCTATGATGCGATCCGCATGCTGCTTGGCGGTGTCCCTGTCGGCTATTCTTATCGCGGCGCCGAGCGCACGCCGATCGGGATCGTGATCGGTCTGCCGAAGAAAGATCTCGCCTGGACGGAGCGGCTCGCCTCGACGCCTGTGCCCGCCAATGTTCTGCCCGGCAGCAATCACGTCGTCGAATTGGGCGAGGTCGTCCATGTGACGAAGGAGCAGGGCACGCCGCTCATTTTCCGGCGCGACGGCCATTTTGCCGATATGGTGACCGGCGAACTCGCCGGCGCCTACGAAGCGCCGATCTACGGCATGCTGGCGGTTGACGACGCGATCGCGCACCATGATTGGGGCAAGCTTCCGCCGCCGAAGATTTCCTTTCACGGCCAGCCCGAAAGCGAAAATACGCCGACCCTGCTGTGGGACGGCGAATGGGAAATCACTTACGTGACCTTTCGCGATATGGGCGCGGCCTTCGGCGTCGCGATCCTCGGCATTTATTTTCTCGTCGTCGCGCAATTCGGCAGTTTCAAGCTGCCCCTCGTGATCCTGACGCCGATCCCACTGACGCTGATCGGCATCGTGCTCGGCCACTGGCTGTTCCATGCGCCGTTTACCGCGACGTCGATGATTGGCTTCATCGCGCTCGCAGGCATTATCGTGAGAAATTCGATCCTGCTCGTCGATTTCATCCGCCATGGCGCCGGGGAGGGCAGAACCTTGCGCGAAATCCTGCTGCGCGCCGGCGCGGTGCGCTTCAAGCCGATCCTTCTGACTGCGGTGTCGGCTATGATCGGCGCGGCGACCATTTTGCTCGACCCGATCTTTCAGGGTCTCGCCATTTCGCTTCTGTTCGGCCTCGCCTCCTCGACCTTGCTGACCGTCCTGGTCATCCCGGCGATCTATGTCGTCCTGCGCGACGCCGACAAAGTTATGCCGGTTGCGCCGGGGCGTGACGCTGGTGCGGCAACCGCGAATGGCGCCTTGCCTCCCGGCGGCCTGGCGCACTGACGGC
>JARLIV010000164.1 GCA_031291555.1 Methylovirgula sp.
CAAGGCGCAGGTGCTGCAGACTCTCGGCGGCGCCAATTTCTCCACCTTCAAGGCGGCGCTGGTCGATTTGCTCGTGGCCAAGCTCGCGCCGATCGGCGCCGAAATGTCGCGGCTGGCCAAAGAGGAAAGCTATATTGACGCGGTCCTCGCCGACGGCTCCGAGCGAGCACGGGCCATCGCCGCCGAGACGGTCAAGGCCGACAAACACATCGTCGGCTTTGTGCGCTAGGATCATAGCGGGGGTCGTCATGCAAGAGTTTTGGCTTGGCCGAGGATTCGCCTGCGACTTTTGAGTCCCTGTTCAGGGCGCACTGGCCGGACGCCGATAGCAAGGACGCGGCGCGCCATGCCGACGAGGCCACCGCGGCCGTGCTGCGCCTCGTACAAAGCCGGTCGTTCTTCGCCCAGCTCATTGCCGCGAGCATCGTCCTCCATCTCGCCGCCCTCGCGGCCCTCGTATGGATGGAGCACGCGCCGCCGCTGAAGCCCAATCTGGCGCAGGAGATCCCGGTTGATCTGGTCAGTGCCCCGCCGCCCGACGCCAAGCCATCCGGCGGCCCGCAGGGCGCGTCCAAACCCGCCACGCCGAAGCCTGCGGCTGCCGCTGCGCCTAAGCCTGAGGCAAAGCCCGAAGCGCCTAAACCGCCGCCTCCGGCGCCCAAGCCCGAAGCACTGAAGCCGCCGCCGCCCAAACCCGAGCTGCCTAAGCCAGAGCCTGCCAAGCCAGAGCCCGCGAAGCCCGCGGCACCTGTCGCGGCGCCCAAGGCGCCGGCGCCAAAGCCTGAGCCGCCAAAGCCGCCAGAAGCGGCCAAGCCGCCGCCGGCCGCGCCCAAGCCGGCTCCGCCGCCGGTGCAGCCGGCACCGGCGCCGCCGCCGCAGCCCTCGCCGCTGCTTGCCAAGCCACAAATCGCAAAGCCGCCGTCGCCGCCGGTTGCCCCGATGGGAGCGCCAGAGGGAAGGCCCGAAGGCCTGATGCAGGACAATTCGGCCGCCGTCGCGGTGCCGCAGCCCTCCGCCGATGGCGACGAGGTCGTGAGCTATCAGACGCTCGTCTTCGGCATGCTGGAATTGAAGAAGGAGTTCCCCGAAGATGCGCGCCGCCGCGGCGCCTATGGCACGGCGCTCGTCGCGTTCGAATTGAACGACGACGGCACGGTGAAGACGGAAAAGCTGTTGCGCTCCAGCGGCGATGCCGCGCTCGATGTCGAAAGCCTGGCGCTGGTCCAGCGCGCCGCGCCGTTTCCCAAGCCGCCGCCGGGCGCGCAAAAGGTCTTTGCGGCGGACATCACCTTCCCGGCACCGAAATGATCCTCCGCCGTCATGGCTGGCTTGACCCGGCCATCCGGGCGCCTGGAAGCACCGCCGCGTCTCCCGCGCCGCCGTGCATTGGCATCGATTATTCGAGCGGCAACTCCCCTTGCGCCGGCGTTTCGGCGACGGTCTCGATCGCCTGTGCCAGCAGAGCGAGATCGGCGGGGCGCGAGAAGCGATGCTCGGCGTCTTTCACCAAGGTCAGCGTGACCGGATCGCCGGCGAGATGTTCGACAAGCCGCGTCGCGTGTGTCCAGGGCACATCGGCGTCGTTCATCCCTTGCAGGATATGGACGGGGCAATGGGTGCGGATCGTCCCGTCGAGGATGAGATGTTTGCGGCCTTCTTCGATCAGCGCACGGGTGATTGGATAGGGCTGGTCGGAATAGGCTGAAGGCAGAAGGCAACGGCCGCTTTTCTTGATCTGTTGGCGGAGTTCGGGTGAAAGCTGGTCCCAGATCAGCCGTTCGGTCATGTCGGCGGCCGGCGCGATGAGGACCAGCCCCGCAAGCCTCGCCGCCTCGCCGCTTTTGACCAAAGCCTCGGCGCAGAGCAGAGCGAGCCAGCCGCCCATCGAGGAGCCGACGAGGATTTGCGCGCCCTTGCTCTCCTGCCGGATCGCGGCGAGCGATTCTTCGAGCCAGGCACCGATCGTGCCGTCCTCGAACCGGCCTTCGGATTCGCCGTGGCCGGAATAATCGAAGCGCAGAAAGGCGCACCCGGTCCGCGCCGCGTGCTCGTCGAGAAAGCTCGCCTTGGTCGCGCGCATGTCGGACAGGAAGCCGCCGAGCCAGACGAGGCCGGGCAGGGCGGAATTCGTCGCCGCACGGTTCAGGAAGGCGATGCGCCGGGTCGTGGGCGGCGCGCCGACGCTAAGGAATTGTGGACGAAGCTCCGCCGGGCTTGTCGTTAATTGGCTCTGCATCGCCGCGCCTCTATCCTCCTGGCATGAATCGTCGGCATAGAGCATCGGACCGAAAAGTGCGAAGCGGTTCTCGGACAAATCCGACGCGATCAAAAAGACTAGGGAACCGAGGCCGCTTCCATATGAACGTCCTTCGCTCCAGAGCAAAGTTCGGGCGGCCTTCGCAAGAGCGCGGCCGGTGCCGAGCATGACCTGGCAGAGCCAGAGCGCTGCCGTCTGGCCGCAGCCCGGCCAGCATCCGCTGGCCGGGCAGACGATCCTGCAGATCGTGCCCGTGCTCGGCGCCGACGGGACCGAGCAGATCATCGACATCGTTGCGGCACTCGCGAGCATCGGAGCGCGGCCCCTTGTCGCCAGCGCCGGCGGGCGGCTCGTTCCGGAATTGCAGGCCAAAGGTGGCCTTTGGCTCCCATTTCCGGCCCAGACTAAGAATCCGCTGGCGATGGTGCTCAATCAGAGAAAGCTCGCCGAACTCCTGTGGCGGGAGCGCGTGGCACTGGTCCATGCCCGCTCGCGCACCCCGGCCTGGGTCGCCTATGGCGCGACGCGACGGCCGCGCGTCGCTTTCGTTACCACCTATCACGGCGCCTATTCGGGCAGCGGCGCGTTCAAGTTTAATTACAATGCCGTGATGGCGAAGGGCGACATCATCATCGCCAATTCGGTCTTTACGGCGCAGCACATCGCCAGCCTTTATCCCGCCGCGGCAGGTCGCATCCGCATCGTCGCGCGCGGCATCGATTTTCGCGTCTTCGCCCCGCAGGACGTCGACCCGGGGCGTGTGCTCGCCTTGCGCAACGCCTGGGATATCGCGAGCGACGAGCGGATCGTCCTGCTGCCGGCGCGGCTTGCCGCCCGCAAAGGGCATAAGGTGCTCATCGAGGCGGCGCGGCTGCTGACGGCGGCAGGGTTGCGCGGGGTCAAATTTATCCTCGCCGGAGACGAACAGGGACAGGGCGCCTATGTTCGGGAGCTGGACGCCACCATCGCCAAGGCGGGGCTCGAAGCCATCGTCCGGCGGACCGGCCGTTGCCCCGACATGCCCGCCGCCCTGCTCGCCGCGACCGTCGCCGTCGTGCCCGCGATGGAGCCGGAAACCTTCAGCCGGGTGACCGCCGAGGCGCAGGCGATGGGCACGCCGGTTGTCGTCTCGGATCTCGGCGGCCTGGCGGAGGTCGTCGCCGCCCCGCCGGAGGTCGAGATCGCCGAGCGCACCGGCTGGCGCGTGCCGCCCGGCGACGCCCGCGCCCTGGCGGCGGCCGTCTATGACGTTTTAATGTCGGGCGCGAGCGCCCGGGAGGCCATGTCGCTGCGGGCGCGTGCGCGGGTTCTTGGCCGCTATTCCGTGGCGCGGATGCAGGCCGAAACGCTGGCTGCCTATACGGAACTGATCGGCCGCTGAAGCCCGAGCCGTGGCGCGGCAGGCGCGTTTCAATACTTTTGGCCACGATACGCAAAGCCGCATTGACTTCGCTGCCCAATGCGCCGATTTTCACTATGGGCCCGGTACGTTTGTGACGCTGGTGAGCCGCTCCGCGCGGTTCCCCGACTCAAGCGCCGGGTTCGATTATTAGCAAAAGGAGATTGAGCCCATTCGCCGTCCTATGAAGAGCACCCAGGCCCCACAAAAAGAGGGGCCGCGCATTAACCGTGAAATCCGCGTCCGCGAAGTTCAGCTTATCGACGCCGAAGGCCAGAACCGCGGCATCGTCCAGATTCTCGAGGCGCAGCAATTGGCGGATGAAGCCGGATTGGACCTTGTCGAGATCGTTCCGACAGCCAATCCCCCCGTCTGCAAAATTCTCGATTACGGCAAATTCCGCTTCCTCGAGCAGAAGAAGGCCGCCGAAGCGCGCAAGAAGCAGAAGATCGTCGAGATCAAGGAGATCAAGCTGCGCCCCGGCATTGATGACCACGATTACGGGGTCAAGATGAAGTCGGTGATGCGCTTCTTCGAGGAGGGCGACAAGGTCAAGGTCACCTTGCGCTTCCGTGGCCGCGAGATGGCGCATCAGGAACTCGGCTACAAGCTGCTTGAGCGGGTGCGCAGCGAGACGCTGCCCTATGCCAAGGTCGAGGCCGAGCCGTCGATGGAAGGCCGCCAGATGGTGATGATCCTGGCGCCGAAATAAGCGCCGGCCCGCTTAGCCGGGTTGCTTTGGCCGCGGCTTTGCGCTTATAAGCTCCGCTTCCCCGAACCGCCCGGCTGATAAGGGCTGCCGTGGCGGTTCGTTTGGCTCGTTCGGTAACGAACGGGAGCGGGAATTTTCCTGCTCAAACAATAATTTGGCGGCAGCGCCTTGGTGCTGGTCCGCTTCTGGAGACGAGCAAATGCCCAAGTTGAAGACGAAGTCCGGCGCCAAGAAGCGTTTCAAGCTGACCGGCACCGGCAAAGTGGTTTATGCCCATCGCGGCAAACGCCATGGCATGATCAAGCGCACCAACAAGCAGATCCGCAATCTGCGCGGCACCAATGTGCTGTTCAAGAGCGACGGCGACAACGTGAAGAAGTTCTTCCTGCCGAACGCCTGAAAAATTCGGCTGTCCGTCACTTTCCTTGATTTCGTGAATTTCGGAGATGTTTCATGGCTCGCGTCAAACGCGGCGTCACCTCGCACGCCAAGCATAAGAAAACCCTCAAGGCCGCCAAGGGCTTCTACGGCCGCCGCAAGAATACGATCCGCGCCGCCAAGGCGGCGGTCGACCGCTCGATGCAATATGCGACGCGCGACCGCAAGGTCCGCAAGCGCGAGTTCCGCGCGCTGTGGATCCAGCGCCTCAACGCCGCGGTGCGCGAATTCGGCCTCACCTATTCCCG
>JARLIV010000165.1 GCA_031291555.1 Methylovirgula sp.
GCGCAAGATTGCGAAAGCTTAATTTGAAGGCGTGAGACGGGCGGCCTAGCCCTTTCTTGTCGACTCTCAGTCGAAGGGGAGATTCGTTATGAAATCGCGCTTGCCGCTCGTTCTCGCGCTCGTTGGCGTCGTCGGCGCCGGCCTCACCTCCATGGCGATCGATGCCTGTGCTGATCCGGCTGGCCCACCGCCGGTCGATCAAGCACCGCCGGATTCGCCGGATCACTTCAAACTCACGGACGCCGACCGCGCGGCCTTCCTCGATGCGCGAATCGCCGCGCTTCACGCCGGGCTCACGCTCACGCTGGCGCAGGAAAAGCTCTGGCCGCCTTTCGAAACCGCCTTGCGCGACACTCACAAGGTCATCGCCGCGCAGCGCGCAGCGCGTCAGAGCGAGCCGCGCCCGGCCGATCCCGTCGCCTGGCTGCAACGGATCAGCACCAATACCGTGGAGCGCGGCGAAGCATTAAAGAAGCTCGCCGATGCGGCGGCGCCGCTTTATGCCGCGCTGAGCGATGATCAGAAACACCGGTTGCCGTTTCTTATGCATGCCGCGCGTTTTCATTTCATGTGCGGCCATTTCTTCGGCTGGCACGACGCGGCCGGCCACGATGACCATGAAGGCGATTGGCACGAGCGTGAGGACCAGCATCCCGGCATGGGGATGAACATGGACCACCCCGGTATGGAGATGGATCACCATGGCATGATGGATCATGATCAGGATAATGACGGTCCTGACGACGAAGATCGCTGATTAAAACGTGATTCGCATCCCCTCAGCCTGATGCCGAGGGGATGTGAGAGATGCCGATGTTCTATTTCGCATTCTTGTTGGCGTTCTTGGCCAGAAGATCGCGGATCTCCTCGAGCAGGACTTCCTGACGCGGCGGCGGGGCGGCCGCTTCCCTTCGTTCTTCTTCCTTGGCGAATCTGGTGCGCAGGATACTGATGCCGCGCACGACGAGGAAGAGCACGAAGGCGACAATCAGAAAATTCAGCACGATCGTCGCGAAATTGCCCCAGGCTAAAACCGCGCCTTCCTTCTTTGCGTCGCCCAGGATATGCGCCGTCACATGCCGCGACAGCGGCAGGAAATAGTTGGAGAAATCGAGGCCGCCGCTGACGGCGCCGATGACCGGCATGATCATGTCGTTGACGAGCGAATCGATGATCTTGCCGAAGGCCGCGCCGATGATCACGCCGATGGCGAGATCGACGACATTGCCGCGCATTGCGAAATCACGAAATTCCTTCACCACGCTCATGCTGTGCCCCCTTTCAGAAATCGCTTGGCGCGATCAATTGCGCTTCGGAACATCGGCCAGCCGCGGGCCGACGGGCTAGATTCAAAATTACGACAGATCATTTATGTATCAAACCGCACATATTTTGCGCCTGAAGCGCCGGGTTACCAAAGCCCGTTGAAGTGCTGCAGCGGGCCGGCGCCGTGGCCGACGCTGAGTTCATCCGCCGCCTCGAGGCTTCGGCTCACATAGGCCTTCGCGGCTTCGATGGCCGCCGGAAGCTCCAGTCCCCTGGCGAGGCCAGCGGCGATGGCGGAGGAGAGTGTGCAGCCCGTGCCATGCGTGTTTTTCGTCGCGATGCGCGGCGCGCGGAAATGCTGATAGCCGGCGCCATCGTAGAAGACATCGATGGTCTCGCGCGTTGGGAGATGGCCGCCCTTGACCAGCACGTTTTTGAATCCGGCTTGATGGAGCTGCGCCGCAGCGGCTTCCATCTTGGCGAGCGAGGCCAGCTCCGCCGCGCCGGTAAGCTGCGCCGCTTCCGCCAAATTGGGTGTCACCAAAGTCACGAGCGGCGCGAGCCGGCGTAGGATGGCTTGGCCGAGACCGGCCTCGGCAAGAGCTTCGCCATGCGAGGCCGCGAGCACGGGATCGAGAACAACATGGGCAGGCCCGTAGGCGGCGAGCTTTTCGGCGACGGTGTCGACATTGGCGATCGTGCCCAGCATACCGATCTTCACCGCGGCAATCTCGATATCGGCAAAGACCGCATCGATCTGCGCCGCGAGAAATTCGGGCGGCTCCGGCATGATCGCGCGCACCCCCTGCGTGTTCTGCGCCGTCAGGGCGGTGATCGCGGCGAGGCCATAGCAGCGCAGGGCGGCGAAGGTCTTGATGTCGGCGAGCACGCCGGCGCCGCCAGAAGGATCGAAGCCGGCGATGGAAAGCACGTTCGCGGTCATGTCAGGCTTCGACGACATCGGGGGCATATCGGCGGCGAAAAAGCTTCTTGCGATGGCGGATCGGCAGCCCGATGAGATGTACGAGCCCGCCGCCGATGACGAAGCCGATGAGGCCGGAAATGAAGCCGTCCGGTGTCGTCGGAATGGCCGGTTCATAGGCTTCGTAGGCGCGTTCGGCGATTTGCGGATCGAAGGTCTCGGCGAGCGCGACCCATTTGGCCGCGACATTCGGTGCGTCGAACGCGGCGGCGGCATGGCGCAGCTTCGCCAGCCGGTCGATGATGTGCTGCATCTCGACCCCGCGCCCCTGCGCCAGCGGATCGGGGTCGGATTCGAGGCGGGCGACCGCCTGCGCCTGGGAGAGGTGTTGCGCGGCGGCGTCCGCGTCGAATTGGGTGACGATGGCGGCAAGCTCGTCGATGGCGCCGCCGAGCCTCTGCTTATATTGCTGCCAGAATTCCGGCGCCTGCGTCGAGATCAAGCCGAAGACAAAGGCGAAGAACAGGGCGAAGCGACTGATGATCATCGGGCTCCCCGGAATGATCGCAGCACTATAGGCTATTGGACGGCGATACGCGATCAGCCCGGCATTTCGAGCAGCCCGGCCGCGCCTTCGCCCGTGCCGAAAACGAGATGGCGCCCGGACTCGTCCCAGGCAAGCGCGGTAACCGGGTCTTGCGTTCCCGCTTCCGTCCGGCGCACCAGAATTTCGGCGCCGTCGGTCATGCGGCAGAGGAGAATCCAGCCGTCTTCGTAGCCGATCGCGACGACCAGCGCCCGCGGATGGCAGGCGACGCGCGAGACTTTCGCCCGGCGCACGCCACATTCGCGCGGCTGCTTGCCCATCGGCCCGTCCTTGTCCTTGAACGGCCAGACGATGCAGGCCTCGGCGCCGGAGGTCGCCAGCCAATGGCCGTCGCTGGACCAGGAGAGGGAGCGCGTCTTCGCCGGATAGCCTGACATGCGCATGTCGCGTTTATCGGCGAGCCGCCAGCCGTGCAGCGCGTTCTCCTGCATCGAGGTGACGAGAAAGCGCCCGTCCGGCGAGAAAGTCGCGTCGAGATGCGCGCCCTTCCACTCGAGGACATCCGGCGTTGCCGCGGCATTGGGAAACCAGAGCGTCGCGCCATTGTAATGGGCGATCGCGAGCCGGTAGCCTTTCGGCGCGAAGGCAAGGCCGCGCACGGAGGAGGGCGCGGTGAAGCTCTTCAGCGCGCCTTGCGTGTCGCGGGCGCAGACCTGCTTGCCGGAGGACCAGGCGAGGGCGCCATCATCGCGCCCGGCCAGCGCGTCGATCCAGCGGCCTTTTTCGTGGAAGATTTCCTCCTGCACGCCATCGGCGGCGAGCGCGACGACGCGGCCATCGTCGCCGCCGGTGACAAGCCTTTTTCCGGCCTTCGCGGCAACGAGGATCGCTCCTCCCGGATGCAAGGCGATGCGCACGTCGCCTTGGGCATCACAGCGCAGAGCCGTGCCGTCGCCCAGCGCCAGCACGGCCACCGGCCCGAGAAAGGCGGCGGCGGTGACATGCGCGCCGGCCGCGATCGGCCTGACGCGCGCGGCGAGGGAATCCGGCGTCTCAGCCATCAGGCGGCGCAGGCCAGGAAGCCTTGGCGGATTTCATCTTCCTTCAAATGCCGGCCGATGAAGACGACGCGGCTCGTGCGCCTCTCGTCCGGGCGCCAATCGCGCTGCACGTCGCCGTCGAGCATCATATGCACGCCCTGGAAGACGAAGCGCTTCGGCTCGTTCTTGAAGGCGAGGATGCCCTTGGAGCGCAGGATCGAAGGTCCTTCCTTCTGGATGTAGTCATTGAGCCAGGGCAGGAACTTCTCCGGGTCGACATCGCCGTCAAGTGACAAGGCGACCGATTGCATCTCCTCGTCGTGATAATGCTTGAGGCCGCGCTTATGCTCGTGGCCGTCCTGATGATCGTGTTCATGCTCGTGCGCGTGATCATGATGTTCGTGCTCATGATCATGGCAATTGCATTCATGATCATGGTGATGATGATCGTGATGTTCGTGCTCGTGCTCCTCCTCGGTCTCGAGGAAGGCCGGCTCGATTTCGAGGATGCGGTCGAGATCGAAGGCGTTGCGGCCGAGTACGGCGTCGAGCGGCACGGCGCAATTCACGGTCCTATGCAGCTTGGCATAGGGGTTGATGGCGCGGATGCGCGCCTCGACCTCGGCCAGTTCGTCCTTGCTCACGAGATCGGCCTTGTTGAGCAGGATGACATCGGCAAAGGCGATCTGATTCTTCGCCTCCGGCGCGTCCTTCAAC
>JARLIV010000166.1 GCA_031291555.1 Methylovirgula sp.
ACCCGGCCTTCGGCGAGGCCGAGATCATCGAGACCGGCGCCGATCTGCGCCCGACATTTCCCGACAATCTGCCGCGCATCCGGCGCGAGGGGCGCACGATCTATATCAACGGGCTTTATCGCCACGGCTATCTGCTGGCGCCGGCGCTGGCGCGGCGCGCTGTGGCCGTTGCGCTCAGGGACGAAATCTTTCCGGAGGTGATGGATGCAAATCCGCGTCAACGGCAAAGCGCATGAGGTCGCGGCGACGACGCTCGCCGCGCTGCTCGCTGAACTCGATTATCACGACAAACTCGTCGCCACCGCGGTGAACCAGAGCTTTGTCCGTGCCGTGGACCGGCCGTCGACGCCGCTTAATCCCGGCGACGCGGTCGAGATTCTCGTGCCGCGACAGGGAGGCTGACAGGCAGAGGCCATGCAGGACACGCCCTTTGAAGTTTACGGCTCGACGCTCGCCTCGCGGCTCTTGATCGGCACGGCGCAATATCCCTCGCCCGCCGTTCTCGCCGAGGCGGTCAGGGCCTCCGGCGCCGAGCTCGTCACCGTCTCGCTGCGGCGTGAGGCCGGCAAGAGCCGCGCCGGGGAAAGCTTCTGGAACCTGGTTCGTGATCTCGGCGTCAAAGTCCTGCCCAACACCGCGGGCTGCCGCAGCGTCAAGGAGGCCGTCACGACGGCCGAGATGGCCCGCGAAGTTTTCGCGACCGATTGGATCAAGCTCGAAGTCATCGGTGACGACGATCTGTTGCAGCCGGATGTGTTCGGCCTCGTCGAGGCAGCCGGGATTCTCTCCCGCGCGGGCTTCAAGGTCTTTCCTTATACGACCGAAGATTTGCTGGTCGCCGAGAAGCTGATCGGCGCCGGTTGCGAAGTGCTGATGCCTTGGGGGGCGCCGATCGGTTCGGGACGCGGGCTCAACAATGTTTTCGGCTTGCAAGCCTTGCGCAAACATTTCCCTTCCGTGCCGCTGATCGTCGATGCGGGCATCGGCACACCGGCGCATGCGGCGGCGGCCATGGAGCTTGGCTATGATGCGGTGCTGCTCAACACGGCGATCGCCAAGGCGGGCGATCCGGTGATGATGGCGCGCGCCTTCGCCCGCGCCGTCGAGGCGGGGCGGCTTGGCTATTGCGCCGATCCGATCCCGCCGCGCGACATGGCCGAGCCGTCGACGCCGCAGATCGGCCGCGCCTTCTCGGATTTGTCGAAACGTGCTTGATCCGTTTTATCCGATTGTCGACAGCGCCGCTTGGCTCGCGCGGCTGCTGCCTTGCGGCATCAAGCTCGTGCAATTGCGCGTCAAGGACCGGGCGGCGGAGGATGTTCGGCGCGAGATCCGAACGGCACGGACGTTGTGCGACGCCGCCGGCGCGCAGCTCATCGTCAACGATTATTGGCGCGAGGCGATCGAACTCGGCTGTAACTTCGTCCATCTCGGGCAGGGCGATCTCGACACGGCCGATATTGCGGCCATTCGCGGCGCTGGGATCAAGATCGGCATTTCGACGCATGACGAGGCCGAGCTTGCCCGCGCGCTCGCGCTCGCGCCGGATTATGTCGCGCTCGGCCCGATCTATCCCACCATTCTGAAAGCCATGGCCTTCGCGCCGCAGGGGCTCGAGCGCATCGGCGAATGGAAAAAGAAGATCGGCGCGATTCCGCTCGTCGCGATCGGCGGCATCACGCTCGAGCGGGCGCCGGACGTCTTCGCGGCGGGCGCCGACATTGTCTCCGCAGTCACTGACATCAGCTTGAATGTGGATCCCGAGGCGCGCGCGCGCGCCTGGATTGCGGCGACGCGGACGGCCGCCGTCTAGCCTTCTTCGCGTGTCGCGCCTTCGCGGCCTTCCTGCCCCGTCAGCGCGCGCAGCGTCCAGGCGACGTAAGGCGGCTCCGCCGCGCTGCGATAGATGACGAGTTGCTGGGTCGCGCGGGGGCCGTCGGGCGCGGCGAAAAAAATGCTCTCCTCGATTTCGATCGTCGCCTCTTGCGTGCTCAGAATCCAGCGCGTGCCGTCCTGCAGGTCGAGCAGCGCCGCCTCGCCTTCGAGCACGCTGTGCAGTTGCACGCCCGGATGAACGTGGAAGCGGATCGCGAAAGGATAGGTTCGCGGTTTCGCAGCGACGGATTTGAGCCGGTCTTCGCCGTCGAGGCGTAAGCCGTCGGCGCTGAGGGTCAGTCGCCGTTCGTGGATCAGATCGAAGCGCGCCCGATAGCCGTCATGCGCCATGACGAGGCGCGTCCCGCCGGGCTGATTGAGACGCTCGACCGTCACCTGTCGCGGCCCAGAGATGATCTCTTCGCCGAGCCATTTCTCCAGCCCCTTGCCCGAGGCGAAGTGGCTGGACGAGGTATCGTCGACGACGAGCGTGGAATGTGCAGCGGTGGCGCGCGCCGCTCCGCGCGCGGGGGAAAGCTCGCTGTCCGGGGCGCCGCAATTGACGATGAGCCTTTGCAGCCCGATCGAGAATTCGAAGGAGAGCGTGCCGGCATGCGCGCGGGTCGAGAATTCCGGCGGCGGCGGCCGGCCTGTATCGACAATCAGGACGCTATCGCCCGCCTCGACCCGCTGGTAGCCGGTGTAAGGCGCGTTGAACATCGGCTTGGCACGCGGATCTTCGTAAGCGAGCACGGTCGTGAGAACGTCGACCGGCGTCACGCCCATGCCATTGAACAAGGCGAGCGAGCCGTCGCCGTGGCGCAGAAGACGCAGCATGGGCAACATGCGGTCGATCGCGTTGAGCAGTTCCGGCGGCGGGGGCAGGGAGCGCGCGGCATAAGCCTGCCGCAGCGGTAAGAGATCGAGCAAAAGACGGATCAGCGTGTCGGCGCTGCGGCTGACGTGGCCGCCGTCGGGACGAATTTGGCGGCTCAGCTCTTCGGCGAGAAGCCGCGTGCTGCGGCGCTGAAAGTTGCTGCTGATCTTAGCGCAGAGGCCGAGCTCGGCGAGGCTGACGGCGGCAAAGAGGCGCTCCTCGCCGTGGATGGCGCCGACGGCGATCTGCCGTTCCAGAAAATATTGCAGGCGCATCAGCGCGCGCATGAAGCGGCGGTAGAAGGCGCGATCAGCGTTTTCGAGAATGATCGGCGATTGCGACAGAAACGACAGCATGCGCCGCACGGCGACACGCACCTCCCAGGCCGGGGAGCGATCCGGTTTGTCGCTGCGGCTGAGAAAATCATCGACCAAGGCGTGTGCATTGGCGCGCGCCAGCGCCGTGTCGGCAGCACGCAAATGCCGCAGCCAGCCGAAGCTCGCGAGCGCCCGTGCCCAGCCGGGAGAAGGCGCGACGGCCTCGAAGGGTGAAGTGCCGCGCAGGTTCACGACCTTGCCAGCCAGCGCGAAATAGCCGGAATAAATTTCGCTGGCGATGGACGCATCGGTGGTGCGCAAATCCTGCGGCGCGATCAGGAGCCGTTCCGGGGCATTCGCACGCAAAGAGGCGAGCGCGGCGGCGGGCGCGGTCGTGATCCGCCGTGCGAGGCGGCCCGCGCGTTCGGCAACACGGCGGCCGATATGCAGCTGCTCTCTGAATTTCACGCGCTTCGGAACCCCTGATCCGGCTTCTGCACGGCCAGCAGTCGTTCAATTTCAGCTAAAATCCCTTGCGGGTCTAGAGATACAGGGCTTGACATTAGGCGTGACGCACAAGTCTTGCAGCAAAGAAGCCGTCGATTCCGCAAAGTCGCGGGTCGTCGGACGGCAGATATGGCGGGAGCGTGCGCAACTCGCCCTGCGCGTTGATGAAGTCGGAAAGGCCGCCGATTTCCGCCGCGGCGATCGGCACGCGGCTGACATCCGGGTTGCGGCGCAAGAAATTGGCGATCTGCTGCTCGCTTTCCTCGGGCTCGATCGAGCAGACACAATAGACGATCATTCCGCCCGGTTTGACGAGTTCGAAGGCCTTGTCGAGCATCCGCGTTTGCAGCGTGGCGAGCTTGGCGATGTCGCCCGTCTTCTTGATCCAGGCGATATCGGGATGGCGGCGGATCGTGCCGGTGCCGGTGCAGGGCGCATCGAGCAGGACCGCATCGAAAGCGTAGCCGTTGAGCGACGTCACATCGGCGACGACGACCTCGGCCTCGAGCCGCAGACGCTGAAAATTGGCGGCGAGGATTTTCAGCCGTTCGGCCGAGCGATCGACGGCGGTGACGCGCGCGCCGCGCACCGCGAGCTGGGCGGCCTTGCCGCCGGGCGCGGAACACAGATCGCCGACATGCATGCCGGGCGTGATCGTGAGCAATTGCGCCGGCAATGCAGCGGCGGCATCCTGCACCCACCAGGCGCCCTCCGCATAGCCGGGCAGGTCTTGAATGCTCGCATGAGTCTTGAGCCGCAGAGAGCCCGTGGGCAGCACGATCGCGTCGAGCTTCTCCGCCCAGAGCCCGGGCTCGGCCTTGACGCTGATATCCAATGTCGGCTCGAGGCGGTTGGTCGCGGCGATCTCTTGCGCCAAGGTGTCGCCATAGGCCTTGCGCCAGCGCGCGGCGAGCCAGGCGGGCGTGTCGCCATCGAGCGCCGCGGCCGCGGCGAGCATCTCCTCGCGTCGGCGGATGAGATTGCGGCAAACGCCATTGACGAGGGCGGCATAGGGCGCGCTTTTCGGATCGAGCCGCGCCATGCGCACCGCGAGATCGACCGCGGCATGATCGGGCACGTCGAGAAACAGGATTTGCGCGGCGGCGACCGTCAGGCACCATTCAAGCTGCGGTGCGGTGCGCGGAAAGCCGTTTTCAAGCAGTTCGGCCAAGGCATGGCGGATGGTGCCAAGCCGGCGCAAAGCGACTGTGACAATCGAGCGCGTCAAAGCGATGTCGCGCGGCGCGAGGCCCGCAAGCCGCGAGAGACCCAAGGGCGCGGAAAAGAGCTCGTCGAGGGTGTGGCCGTTGATGAGAACGTCACGCAGAATGGCGGCCGCGGCGAGCCGCGCCGCGAGGCCGGGGACTTTCAACGCTTCTTGCTTGGCAAGTTCGGCGGCGGCCGTACGCGGCGGCTTTCTCATCGAGGGCGCCCTTGGCTTGCCGTGACCCCGGCACGATGCGCGACCTTGCTGGGCCGGCGCGGATGATTCGTTGCAGTGTACCATTGCGGTGACTTGTGAGGGAAATCGGACCTTAAGCAGGTCATGGTTTTGCCGCTGCAATGGGCTAAAGGATTCGAACGTCGCGGGTTGCAAGGAGGATGCGCGTGCAAGACGACGAGCCGAAATCAGCCGAGCCTAAAGCGCACGTTCTGAGCGCGGCCGCGCAACGCGCGCTCGCGGAGGCGCAGGCGCGCCGCAAGGCGGCGGAGGAGGCGAAAGCCCGCCCCCCTGAAATCGGCGGCCGTGAAGGGCCCGATCCCATCCGCTACGGCGATTGGGAGGTAAAGGGCATCGCCAGCGATTTTTGATTTCGAGCATCGTGCGCAAAAGCGTGCGCGGTTTTGCGCGTCGAACGATGCTCTACTTTTTTGAATCTAGAGCATCTTGTCCGCCTTCAGGCGATTCCACTTGAAGGCGGGATGCTCTAGGTGCTCAGGCCCGCGAGCAGCGAGGGAATATCGAGCGGCCGGAAGCCATAGTGCTGCAGCCAGCGCACGTCGGCATCGAAGAAGGCGCGCAAGTCCGGCATGCCATATTTGAGCATGGCGATGCGATCGATGCCGATACCCCAGGCGAAGCCCTGGTAGATTTCGGGGTCGAGGCCGCAATTCCGCAGCACATTCGGATGCACCATGCCGCAGCCGAGAATTTCGAGCCAGTCCTCGCCTTCGCCGAAGCGGATTTCGCCCGCCTTGCGCGCGCATTGGATGTCGACTTCCATCGACGGCTCGGTGAAGGGGAAATAGCTCGGCCGGTAGCGCATCTTCACGTTCGGCACTTCGAAGAAGGCCTTACAGAACTCGCTCAACACCCATTTCAGATTGCCAAGATTGGCCTGTTTGTCGATGACGAGGCCCTCGATCTGATGGAACATCGGCGTATGCGTCTGGTCGGAATCGCAGCGATAGGTGCGGCCGGGGCAGATGACGCGGATCGGCGGGCGCTGCGTGAGCATCGTGCGCACCTGCACCGGGCTCGTATGCGTGCGCAGCAATTTGCGCTCGCCCGTCGCATCCGGCTTCAGGAAGAAAGTGTCGTGCATCTCGCGCGCGGGGTGATCCGGCTGAAAATTGAGCTTGGTGAAATTATAATCATCGGTCTCAATATCCGGCCCTTCGGCGATGGCGAAGCCGAGATCGGCGAAGATCGCGGCAAGCTCGTCCATGACCTGCGAGATCGGGTGAAGACGGCCGAGGTCGAGCGGGCTCGTATGCGCCGGCAACGTCACGTCAAGCGTCTCGCGGGCGAGGCGGGCTTCGAGCGCGGCCTCCTTGAGCACGGCGCGGCGCTCGGCGAGCGCGGCGCTCACCTTGTCCTTGACGGCGTTGACGACGGCGCCCTGCGCCTTGCGCTCGTCCGGCGCCATTTTGCCGAGTCCCGCCAAGAGGGCCGAGATCGAGCCCTTCTTGCCGAGGGCGGCGACGCGCACGGCTTCGAGCGCGGGCTCATCGGCGGCGGCGGCGACAGCGGCGAGAATTTCCTGTTCCAGCGCAGAAATATCGGACATGACACATCATCGGTTGCGGACGCGGCGCTTTTGCCATGCGGGCGCGGCGAAGTCTAGGAAGGCGGCTCTGCGCCCAAGCCCTTGTCAGAGCCGGGGTTTATGCCAACTATCTCCTCATGAGCAAAGCTTTCACCAAGGAAGATGATGCCGCCGAGACGGAATTCGAGGACGAAGGCCTCGAGGTTTCCAGCGGTGTGCCGAATTACATCACGCGGGAGGGTCTGCAGCGGCTGCGGGACGAATTCCGCCAGCTGCAGCAGCAGGAGCGGCCGAAAGTGGTCGAGACCGTCTCCTGGGCGGCCGGCAATGGCGATCGCTCGGAGAATGGCGATTACATCTACGGCAAGCGCCGCCTGCGGGAGATCGACCGGCGGATGCGCTTCCTCTTAAAGCGCATCGAGAGCGCCGAGATGGTCGATCCCGCTAAGCAAAAGGACAAGAGCCGGGTCTATTTCGGCGCCACTGTCAGCTATGTGAACAGCGACGGCGAGGAAAAGACCGTCCGCATCGTCGGCGTCGACGAGGCCCGTTCGGAACGCAATGAAATCTCTTGGATTTCACCCGTCGCCAAGGCGCTGCTCAAAGCCGAGGAAGGCGACGAGGTCGAGGTGCGCACGCCGAAGGGCATCGACCGGCTGGAAATCACGAAAATCAGCTACTAAACGATGCGGCCGGGAGAACCCGGCCGCGAATTTTGCTGATTGGCGAGAAGGATTAGTGGTGATCGCCGTGGTCACCGCCACCACCACCACCGCCATGGTGGCCGCCGCCACCACCACCGCCGCCACCACCACCGCCCGGTCCGCCATGATGGCCGCCGCCAGGA
>JARLIV010000028.1 GCA_031291555.1 Methylovirgula sp.
ACTTTCAGCTTGTCAACAGCATCACCCGTGACCTGGGCGAGGACGGAGCCGAAATCGGCCGGCGCCGTAGCGGACGAAGAGCCCGAACCCGCTGCGCCAGTGATCGCCGGAGCGATGGAGGAGATGCTATCGGCGGCGCCGGCCGCGACGGATCCAAGAAGCGAAAGCGCGGGAATCATCAGTTGTTCCTCATGAGATCGACGGTCATCGTGTAGAGCTCACGCGCCTGTTTGACGACTTGAATGTCGGCGGAATAGGAGCGGTTCGCCTCACGCATATCCGCCATTTCGGTGATGAGATTGACGTTCGGCAGCTTGACGAACCCGCTCGCGTCGGCGGCCGGATTGCCCGGATCGTACTCGACGCGATACGGCGCCTTGTCGAGGCCAATGGTCTTGATCTTGACGAGATCGACGCCGCTCGCCTGATCCATCTCGTCCTCGAAAGTGACGAGCTTGCGCGTGTAGGGGTTGCCGCCGGACGTCGAGGCGGTCGACTCGGCGTTAGCCAAGTTTTCGGAGACGACACGCATACGCGTCGAGTGCGCCTCAAGGCCGGATGTCGCGACTTCGATCGCGGCGTCAATTGGATCAATCATGACGTGCCCTTCACACTGACGGCGTACATTTGGGCAAAGGCCTTAACGATCGCGGTATTCATCGAATATTCGCGACCGACCTCATTTGCCTTCAGCATCTCGCGCTCCATGCTGACGGAATTGCCCGACGGCACCACCTCCCAGGATGACGCATCCTTCGTCGCGTCGTCCGCGTTGAGCGGATCGAGAGGCATGTGGCCGGAATTGGTTGAAACAAGCTCGAGCTGCGTCTGGTCATAGACGGCTTTGAAGGGCGCGACATCCTTGGCGACATAGCCCGGCGTATTCGCGTTCGCGACATTCTCCGCCACGACCGCCTGGCGCATCGCAAGCCAGTTCTGCTGCGTCGACGCGAGGTCAAAAAGGTAAATCGGTTCCAAGATAGCGCCCGCTTATCGAGTCCTAGGAAAAATCCTAGGACCGAAATCTTGCCCCAGGCTGGCGGCCGAGCCGCTCAACAAGGCCTTGCGGTCAGCTTGGCATCGGCGATTGCCGCGACGAGGCGACGCGTATCATCCACCTCACCCCGCGACCCCGAGGCGAAGGAGATATCGCAGATTTCCACGCTCGCGTGGGCGGCCTGCAGGACGAGATTGAACCGCACCAGGATTTCCTGATGGCGAAACTCAAGATCAAGCAGGATCGAAGGCGGCTGATCCCACTCGAGCTCGTAATCGGCGGAGCATCCATAAGACAGGGTGCCGTGCTTGAAATAAAGCTCCATCGACGAATTAACAATATCGCGGATGTTGTTGAACTGCTCGAGATGAATAAAGGAAACGTAATCGGCAACGTTCATCATCCGCAATTCAGCCGCCACGTCCATGATCCCGTCCGCGATGGCTTTCGCCCGCAGGAGGGAGTGATCGCTGCATGAATCAGCCTGCATTGCGAAGCTCTCAATGTACTGGCGCCTTGCGGCGCTCATGTCGTTGAAGCATGTGGACCAATTCCGCCACGGCTCGATAGAATTCCGCCGGAATCATCCGGTCAACTTCGACACTTTCGTACATGGACCTTGCGAGAGCCTTATCTTCGATCACGGGAATATTGTTTTCCTCGGCCATTGCACGAATTCGCAGGGCGATATAATCCTTGCCCTTGGCCAGCACGACGGGAGCACCGCCCTCTTCGCGCACATAACGCAGCGCGATTGCATAATGCGTCGGATTGGCGACCACCATCGTTGCGCGCGACACCGCCTCGATCATGTTGCGCCGCCGCCGGTCCAATGCCAGCGAGCGCATGCGTGCTTTGACCAGCGGATCGCCTTCGATCTGCCGGGCTTCGTCCTTCACCTCCTGGCGGCTCATGCGGAGTTCTCTGCGCCAATTGATTCGCGACCACACGAGGTCGGCCGTCACGAGTAGCAGAGTCGCGACCGTGATGCCGGCGACGAACCGCATCGCCAGCTGATTGATGAGGTCCGGCATGGCGTTCGGATCGACGAACATCGCGTTGACGAACTGCAGCCGGTCCGCCTGAAGCATGGCGGTGACCACCAGAGCGATGGCGATGAATTTGACGACGCTTTTCAGAAATTCCGTGGCGCCGCGGACGCTGAAGAGCCGATGCCAGCCCTCCATCGGCGAGATCCGCGAAAAATCCGGCCGGATGCGCTCGAAGACGATGCGCGGCGCGTTTTGCGCGAAAGACGCGCCCAATCCCGCGACTATGAAGACGATGAAGGCCGGAACGAGCAACGCCCCCGCTTGCGTCGCGATGAGGCCGCACAAGGCCACGGCGTCATAGCCCGTCGACAAGCGCCAATCGTTGGCGTTGTCGAGCAGACGCTGCAGGATCAAGACCAGATCGGCCGCGCCGGTCTTGAGGAAGAAGGCCATGACGACGAGCAGGCCGGCCGCGAAGGCGAAGATTGAGGCTTCACGCGAAACGGGCACGTTACCGCGTTCAATCTCATCGCGAACTTTCTTTTCAGTGGCTTCTTCTGTGCGACTGTCTCTGTCGGGCTTTTCCGCCATCTCAGCGCATCACCCCGTCAGTAGATTTCTTCGTCGTCTTCTTCGGAATTGAGCTCGATTTCGCCGCGCTCGGCCATTTCCAAGGCAAGATCGGCGATCATCCGGCGCGCCTTGACGACTTCGCGATGCGGCGCCGGGCTGCCATTGGCGAGTTCCGTCTCGACCATCCGGCGCGCCCGGGCCGAGAGCGTCGACAAGATGGAATTACGAAAGCCCGCATCGGTCCCCTTGAGCGCGAGGACCACGCGCTCCGTCGGAATCTGATCGAACAGCACGAGCCGCGATTTGGCCGGCAGCTTGATGATGTCATCGAAGGTGAAGAGCAGGCCTCGCAAAAGCTCGGCAACCTTCGGCCGCGCCTCGGCGAGGCTCGACAACACGTCCTCCATCTGCTCGCGTTCCATCTTGTTGATGATGTCCGCCATGCGGCCATTGTGCGCATTGCGATTGTTGCGGGCCACGTTGACGAGCAGGTCTTCCTGCAGGGTGCTTTCGATGATGCGCATCGCGGGCTCCGCCACCACCGCGATGCCGACCATCCGGCGCATGATCTCGTTGCGGAGTTCGCGCGGCAAATGCCCCATGACTTTTGCCGCGCAAACCGGCGTCACTTTCGACAGGATGGCCGCGCCCGTCTGCGGATGCTCCTTGACGAGATAGCCGGCGAAAATAACCTCCGAAACGCCCGAAAGCCGCTGCCAGATGGACTGGTTGGAATTGCCCGTCACATCCGACATGATGTCGGAAATCTCCTCGGGCGAGAGCAGACCCGAGAGAAGATGCTCCGCATCGTTCGGGGAGATCATAAGCCCCGCGCCCTTGACGAAATTACCCGCGAATTCCTCGATCGTCTCCTCGATGATCGGCATCGGCACGACGCCAAGCTCCGCGACCGAGCGGGTTATTTCGCGCAGTTCATCCTGATCGAAATGCTTGAGCAGGCGGCTCGCCAGCGGCTTGCCCATTGCGAGCAGCAAGGCCGCGACTTTCGCGGGTCCATCGAGGCCCCGACTCGGCGCAGCGGCTGGAACAGGCTCCGCGGACATCGATCAGCGCTCGCTCGCGGCATTGGGGCCAATGACCTCGGTCAGCGAGACGCCGAAGCGGGAGGTATCGTCCTCGACAACGACCACCTCCCCGCGCGCCACGACGCGGCCGTTGACGACGACATCGACCGGCTCGCCGACACGATGATCGAGCGGAACGACGGCGCCGCGCCCGAGCTTCAACAGATTTGCGACGGGCATGCTGGCCGAGCCAAGCACGACCTGAAGCGTGATCGGTATGCGCAAGATCGCATCGATGTTGCGCCCATCCTCAGAGAGAGCGACACGCGCCGCGGGGGTCTCGTCGCCGAGATCGGCAGCGCCAAATCGGGAAGCCTCATTCTCATCCATGACACAGCGCCCTTATTCCCCTGCCATGAGCCTGCCAGGGGAAGGTTAACCTCCCCTGCCGCCTCCGCCGCAAAACTTTAGCGATTGACGAGCCCATCCAAGAATTCCTGCTCGGCATCGACGATGTCGTCGACCCTCAGAGTATAATTGCCCTCGGCCTGGCCAAGCTGGCACCAGAACAGCGGTTCCGAATTGCATTCGAGCTTCACCCGGCTCTTCGGCGTGGCTTTCAAATGCAGCACATTGCCGACCTTCAAGCCGGCGATATCGCCGAGCGTAAAGCCATCTTCCTCGATGATCGCCTGGACCACGACTTCGGCCTTGCCGACCTCTGTCTTGATCTGTTTGCTCCACCGCGGATCCGGCGCCGCGGCATCGTTGCTGCGGTCGACCGTCAAGCTCTGACGAATGGGGTTGAGGGCCGCCTGCGGAATGGCGACGAAGAACTCACCGGCGCGTCCGAGAATGCGCAGATTGAGTTTGGCCAAGACGGCATAATTGTTTCGCGGCGCAATGACCGCGAAATCCATGCGCGTCTCGATTCGCTCAAACTTGAAATGCGTCTCCTCGATCACCGAGAACGCCTTATGCAGCGCCCGCGAGATAAGATCGAACGTCTTTTGCGCGACGCGCATCTCGATATTCGTCAAGGCGCGGTTTTCGACATAGGGCGCCTCGCTGCCGTCGCCGCCGAAGAGGGCCTCGACCAGCGCAAAAACGAGCTTGTTGTCGAGCCCGACCATAATGCGCGCATCCCAAGCCAAGACATGCAATACGGCGACGACCACCTTGCCTTCGGCCGCCTCGAGTATTTTTCCAAGGCGCTCGGTCTTGATCGAATGGACACTGAAATAAGCAGGTGCTGTCGAAAGCTGGCGCGCGTTCTCGGAGCATTGCATCGCCAGACGGTCGAAGATAATGCGCAGCATGGGCATGCGTTCGAGCGAGATGCCCGCCGAGTCGAACAGCCGCTCCGGCGCGCTCATGTGCGCATCGGCTTCAGTCGAGGCTTTGCTACGGTGCGTCATGCCGCCTGCCGAGAGACATTGCCGCCCGAGATGGTCTCATTTTCGACCATGTCGATCGTCGGCCGATCATGGGAGGAAATCGTCTTGCGCCCATGCTCAAGGGCGATCTGCGGCATCGCGCCATTCATGAAGGCCAGCAGCGTCTGTTTGACTATGAAGTAAACGCGCAGGTGCTTCTCGCGCGTCACCTTGATCTTATGCGCCAGCGGCGAGGTGACCCCGTAAGACAGAAGAATGCCGCCGAACGTTCCGACCAGCGCCGAGCCGATCAGGCCGCCAAGAAGTTCCGGAGACTGGTTGAGCGCCCCCATCGCCTTGATGACGCCCAGCACCGCCGCGACAATGCCGAGAGCCGGCATCGCATCGCTCACCGTGGTCAAGGAATAGAACGGCTTCAGCCGATCGCGGGTGATCGTTTCGATCTCCTCGTCCATCAGCGCTTCGATTTCATGAGTGCGCGCATTGCCGACGATCAGCAGCCGGACATAGTCGCAGATGAAATGCGTCAGCTCCTTGTCCTTGAGGACATTGGGAAAGTTGCGGAAGATTTCCGATTCCTCGGGATTGTCGACGTGCGACTCGACCTCGTTGCGCGCCTTGCCGCGCAGCTCGCGCATCAGCGCGTAAAGCACGCCCAGCACATCGAGATAGTCGCGCTGGGTCGGCGCCTTGCCCAAGATGCCTTCCATCACCGCGCGACCGGTATCCTTGATCGTCGAGAGCGAGTTGGCGACGATAAACGTGCCGATCGCGGCGCCCATGATCATGAGATATTCCATCGGCTGCCAAATGACCGATAGGTGGCCCCCCTCGCTGGCGTAGCCGCCGACGATGCAGCCCATCGCAATCACCAAGCCGATGATAAAGTTCAAGGCCGCCCCTCCGCCTTTGAGCACTCTTTTTCGTAAGCCGGCTGGCTTGCCCGAAGCTGAAATCCCGTCCGGCTAAGGGCCTGGCGGCAGCGGCGCGGCCGCAAGGTCAGGTCCGGACAAGCCAGCAGCAGCAAAAAGGGAAGGATTTGCGAAGGAGCGAATCTGTGCTTACCGCCACCCAGCTCTACAATGCCATCACCCGCACGGGGTCGAATTTTGCCTCGACCATTTCCGGCGCGCCATCGGTCAAGCAGCAGACGAACTACTTCCTAGACAATATCGGCAAGGTGACCAGCGCCACCCAGCTCGTCCAGAATTCGAGACTCTACAATTACGTTATGACCGCCTTCGGCCTGAACGACGAGCTGAATGCCAAAGCCTTGATCACTAAGGTTCTGGAGGGTGGAACCGGATCTCGCAGCTTCGCCGCCAGTCTCGTCGATCCGCGCTATCTGGCGCTCGCCGAGGCTTTCGACTTCAAGACGAATGGCGCCGCGACGACCCAATCGCAAACAACGCAACAGGCCACCGTCAGCAATTATTACGAGCAAATGGTGGAAAACAACGCCGGCCAGCAGAATCAAGGCGCCCAGATGGCGCTCTACTTCAAGCGCATGGCGCCGCAGATTTCGAGCGTCTACAGTATCCTCGGCGACCAGACCCTGCTCAAGGTCGTTGAAACCGCCTACAATCTCCCTTCCACCCTGTCTCTCGAAGGCATCGACACCCAGGCGAACGAAATCGGACAATTGCTGAACGTCAGCAAATTGCAGGATCCGACCTATCTACAGAAATTCATCGAGCGCTTCACGGCCTCCTATGACGCGCAAAACCCGACTGGCGGCAACAGCAGCCCCCCGACGGTCGCGATGCTCGTGTCGCAACCGGGCATCAGCCAAAACCTTCTTCTGAGCCTGGCCAACCTCAAATTGGGAGGATCGTAACGGATGCAATCCGGTCCCTATGTTTCATTGTCGGCGCAATTGACGCTGGAGACGCGGCTCGACTCCTTGGCGCTGAACGTCGCCAATATGAACACGATCGGCTATCGTGCCGCCGGCGTCAGCTTCCACACCTATGTTTCGCGTTCCGGCGATGCGCCTGTCTCCTATGCGACTTCGGGCCGCGATTACGTCACGCGTACCGAGGGTCCGTTGATCGCGACCGGCAACCCCCTCGATATCGCCGTCCAAGGCGAAGGCTGGCTCGCGATCCAGACACCCGGCGGTACTGTCTACACGCGTGACGGCCGCATGCGCATGCGTCAGACGGGCGAGCTCGAATCGCTTGCCGGCCATCCGATGCTTGATGCAGGCGGCACGCCGATCATTCTCGATCCGACCGCGGGACAGCCTGTGATCTCCGGAGATGGCATGATCACGCAAAACGGGCGCCAAGTCGGCGCCATCGGCTTGTTTCAGATCGACCCCAGCGCCAAGTTCACGCGCTATGAAAATTCAGGCGTCATCCCTGATAAGCCGGCGACGCCTGTGCTCGATTTCGACACCAATGGCATCGTCCAAGGCCATGTCGAAGGCTCGAACGTCAATCCGATCCTCGAAATGGCGAAACTGATCACCATTTCCCGTGCCTTCGAGAGCATCAGCGGCGGCGCCGAGAAGAATGAGACGACGTTGAAGGACGCGCTCCCGATCCTCGGCGGTACCGCGTGAGCCCGCACGCTGGGGCAAATTCTGAAAAAGTTGATAGACTTTTTCGATCGGGATTTGCTCCAGCTTTTTGTTTTTGCGCGATTTCTTATCGATCGCCCGAGTCCGGGCGATCGATAAGCGCGCCAAGGGCAAGCTGATGACGGCATTGGCGCGCTTGGAGGAGTCCGTCAATTACGGCCTCGAGGAAATCGGCGATCTTCGCGTCGGCGGCATCATCAGCGAGGTTGCGCCCTCGCATTATCGAATCGCCGGCCTTTCGCACTTCCTCAAGCTCGGCGAATGTGTCGGCCTGCAGCACGATGGCCAGATGCAGCTCGGCGAGGTGGTGCGCATCGACCCGGCGGGCTCGACGGTCAAGAGTTTCGACGCGACCGCCGCAGCGGGCATCGGCGATCGCGCCTTCCGCATCGGCCCGCTCCACCTCTCGCCGGACGAGAGCTGGAAGGGCCGCGTCATCGACGCACTCGGCCGGCCGATCGACGGCCGGGGCGTCCTGCTGCGTGGCGAACATAGCCGTTCGATCGAATCGCCGCCTCCCTTGGCGCTGCACCGCGCGCGCGTGAAAACGCCGCTGCGGACCGGCGTGCGCGCCATCGATCTTTTCATGCCGCTCTGCGCCGGCCAGCGCATCGGTGTCTTCGCCGGCTCCGGCGTCGGCAAATCGACCTTGCTGGGCATGCTTGCCGGCGCCAAGGGCTTCAGCGCCGTCGTTGTCGCGCTGGTCGGCGAGCGAGGCCGCGAGGTGCGCGAATTCCTCGACGATTCGCTCGGCCAGAATCGCCGGCTCGCGGTCACGGTCGTTTCGACCGGCGACGAAAGCCCGATGATGCGCCGGCTCGCCCCCAAGACGGCCATGACCATCGCGGAATATTTCCGCGATCGCGGCGAGAGCGTGCTGCTGATCATCGATTCTGTGACGCGCTTCGCCCACGCGGCGCGCGATGTCGCTCTTGCGGCAGGCGAGCCAGCGGTTGCCCGCGGCTATGCGCCGAGCGTCTTCAGCGATCTGCCGAAATTGCTGGAGCGCGCCGGCCCCGGCGCCGAGGGCAGCGGCTCGATCACGGGGGTCTTCTCGGTCCTCGTCGATGGCGACGACCATAACGATCCGGTCGCCGACAATATCCGCGGCACGCTCGACGGCCATATCGTGCTCGATCGCGCGATCGCCGACCTCGGCCGTTTTCCGGCGGTCAATGTGCTCTCCTCGATCTCGCGCCTGGCGCAGCATGTCTGGACCAAGGAGCAGCAAACGCTGGTGCTGAAGCTGAAATCCATGATCGCGCGCTATGAAGACACGCGCGACCTGCGGCTGATGGGCGGCTATCAGCAAGGCCAGGACACCGAACTCGACCAGATCGTGACCCTTGTGCCGAAACTCTATGACGCCTTGCAGCAATCGCCGACATCGGCGCCCTCGCGCGACGCGTTCCGTGAACTTTCCGACGCGCTGCAGGCTAAATGACCCTCTCCGCGCGGTGCGCGGTGCCCAAAGGCTGCGCAGGCGGAGGGCCGACGAGATGACCGCTCCTTCACTTTTCTCTGCTCTGACGCCGGAAAGGACGCTTTCGGCTGGACGGCGGCCGCCGCCGCGAGGCATTAGTTCGGCGCTCGCGATCTTCGATCCGTTGCGACAAGCGAGAGGAGCCGGCGGTGCGGTCTTGGGTGAGATTCGGTTTTGCGGGTTTGTGCGTCTTGGCGGCGTCGGCGCCGGTGTTGGGCGATGCGCTGCAGGACGGCGCGGCGGCCTATAGCCATGGCGATTTCGCCAAGGCGCTGAAGCTCTTGAAGCCGCTGGCCGAGAATGGCGACGCCTATGCCGAAATGACGCTCGGCGTTATCTATGCCAAGGGCCAGGGCGTTCCGCAGGATTATGCCGCGGCGGCAGGGTGGTATCGCAAGGCGGCGGATAAGGGCAATGCCTTTGCCCAGACCAATCTCGGCCTCTTCTATGCCGAAGGCCGCGGCGTGACCCAGGATTATGCTGAGGCCGCGGCCTGGTATCGAAAGGCCGCCGACCAGGGTGTCGCCTTCGCCGCCGGCAGCCTCGCCCGGCTCTACGCAAAGGGCCTGGGCGTCAAGCAGGACTATGCCGAGGCGGCAAGCTGGTATCGCAAGGCGGCGGAAAAGGGCGATGTGGCGGCAGAGGTTAATCTCGCCTCGCTCTATCTGCGCGGCGAAGGCGTCGCCAAGGACGAGCGCGAAGCCGCCCTCTGGCTGCGCAAGGCCGCCGATAAGGGCAATCTTTATGCGCAATCAGCCCTCGCTGCCCTGCTCAGCGCCGGACATGGGGTGAAGTCGGATACGGCCGAGGCCGTCGCGCTCTATCGCGAGGCGGCGGCGCAGGGCGATGTCGCGGCCGAGACGCATCTCGCCGATCTTCTGGCGAGCGGCAGGGGCGTCGCGAAAGATGAGGCCGCGGCGCTGGCCCTTTATCAGAAGGCGGCGGCGCAAGGCAGCCTCTATGCGCAGAGCGTGCTCGGCACGTTCTATGCGCAAGGCCGCGGCACCAAGCAGGATTATGCGCAGGCGACGCTTTGGTATCGCAAGGCAGCCGAGCAAGGCGATGTTTCGGCCGAGGTGCATCTTGGCCTGCTCTATGCGCAAGGGTTGGGTGTCGCGAAGGACGAGACGCAAGCGGCGTCCTGGTTCGAAAAAGCCGCCACGCAGGGCGACGTGGCGGCTGAAGCCAATCTGGCGCAGCTCTATGCCGAAGGCCGCGGCGTGACCAAGGATGAGGCCAAGGCCGTGGATCTCTACCGCAAGGCCGCCGCCAAAGGCGATCTTGCGAGCGAGATCAATCTCGCCCTGCTCCTCGCCAAGGGCGGCCCGGGCGTTGCGCCGGATTACGCCGAGGCTGCGCGCCTCTTCGGCCTGGCGGCGGCGCGCGGCGATGTGATCGCTGAGAGCAATCTGGCGCATCTTTACGCGGCCGGCCTCGGCGTGGCGAAGGATCCGGCGCAGGCGGCGGCCTGGTTCCGCAAAGCCGCCGACCAGGGCGATCTCGCCGCAACGCTTGGCCTCGCGCGCGCCTATGAGACGGGCGAGGGCGTGGCCCGCGACCCGGCCCAAGCGGCAATCTGGTATCACAAGGCGGCTGATAAAGGATTTGCGAGAGCCGAAGCCAAGCTCGGCGCGCTTTATCTCGCGGGCGCCGGCGTGCCGCAGGATGATCAGCAAGCCGCGGGCTGGTTCGAGAAGGCCGCAACGCAGGGCGATGCCGCCGCCGCGGCCAATCTCGGTCTCCTTTATGCGAAAGGCCAAGGCGTCAAGCAGGATTATGCCGCCGCCGCCAAATGGTATCGTGCAGCGGCCGACAAGGGCGACGTCTTCGCCGCGGCGAGCCTCGGCCTGCTCTATCAGCACGGCGAGGGCGTCACGCTGGACGAAGCGCAGGCGGCAGATTGGTACCGCAAAGCGGCGGATGCGGGCGACCCCGCGGCGGCGCTCGATCTGGCTTTGCTCTATGCCAAGGGCGCGGGCCTCAAGCAGGACTTTGCCGCCGCGGCGGCCTATTACCGCAAAGCGGCCGAACATGGGATCGTCTCGGCGCAGATCGCGCTCGGGCAACTCTATGAGAAGGGCCAGGGCGTCAAACAGGATTTTGCCGCAGCGGCGGGCTGGTATCGCGAGGCGGCGGAACAAGGCGATGTGTTTGCGCAGAGCACGCTCGGCCTGTTCTACGCCAAGGGCCGAGGCGTGAAGCAAGATTATGCCGAAGCCGCCAATTGGTATCGCAAGGCGGCCGATGAGGGCGATCTCTTCGCCGAGACGGGGCTCGCCCTGCTCTACCAACGCGGCCAGGGCGTCAAGCAGGACTATGCCGAGGCCGCGAAATGGTATGCCAAAGCGGCCGCGCGCGGCGATGCCTTCGCGCAAAGCAATCTTGGCCTCCTCTACGCCAACGGCCAGGGCCTGAAACAGGATTATGTAGAAGCCTACAAATGGTTCGCCCTCGCCGCCGCGCACGGGCCCGCAGACAATCGTGCAACCGCCGAAAGCAACCGCGCCATCATGGCCGACAAGCTCACGGAGCCGCAAATCAGACAGGCAAAAGAGCTTGTCGAAAAATGGCGGCCGGCGCGTTAGCGACCGTCATTGCGAGCGAAGCGAAGTAATCCAGCCGCAAAATCGGATTGCTTCGTCGTTATGCTGCCCGCAGTGACGCCGGAGCGCGTCGCCTAATGCGCTAACCGTTCCAGCAAGTCACGGACGTGAACCTGATCGGTCTTGTAATTGCCGGTCAGCGTGTACATCACCAGATTGACGCCGCCGCGGAGCGCCAATTCATGCTGGCGCGGACCGCCCGGCATCAGCGCGTAGAGACTGTCGCCGTTCTGGTCTGCCGCCCAGCCAGCGGCGAGATCATTCGCGGTGATGAGGATCGGCGAGACGCCATCGCCGGCGCGCGCCGGCCGCGCGCCATCGGCGGGATTCGGCGGTGGCAAGGACTCGATCCAGGTCTGGCCGTTCTCATAACGACCGACGAAGCCATCGATGAGATAGAAGGTCTTGGTCACGACATGGTCGGGCGGGATCGGCTCCAACGGCGGCACATCGACGCCGTGAAGGAGCTGGCGCAGCCAGAGCGTTTCGGGCGTCGGCGGCCCGTCGGCATGTGCCGTCAAGGCGTCGCGCGTATCGAAGATGATCGTGCCGCCCTGCTTCATATAAGCAGCGATCTTGGCGATCGCCGCGGCCGAAGGCTGCGGCCGCCCGACGACAATCGGCCAATAGAGCATGGGATAGAAGGCGAGTTCATCGCGGGCGGGATCGACTCCGACGGGCGTGCCGGGAACCAATGACGTGCGTTGCGCCAAGACTTGCGAGAGCGTCGTCAGCCCGGCGTTGCTCTCCGCGTCGACATCCGGATCGCCGCTGATGACATAGGCGAGCCTTGTGTCGAGAGCCGATTGCAGATCGCTTTGCGACAGCGGCGCATCGGTCCGCGGCGCGGCCTTTACATGGCTTGGCGCGAAGCCGGCCGCGAGGCTGATGAGCACGAGCGCTGCCGCTGCGCGGCCGAAGCGGCGCGAAAGACCGCCGGACAGCCACAGCGAGGCCAAAGCATCGACGATGAAGAGGAGAAACGCCGCCGCGAGAAGCGCCGGCCGCAAATCGGTCGGCATTGGCTGGCGCAAAGGCTCCTGCACGAAGCCGAGACCCGAGAAATCCGCCGCGCGCAAATCGTCATTGGCGGTGAGCGCATTGACCGCGAGAAGCTGATCGGGCGGCCCATAGAAGCCCGGCGGATGCTCCGCGGTTCCCGCGCCCGCGAAATTGACAGGAACAGGTTTTGCAGTCGGCGGCGGCGCGCCGAGCACGCCGAAGCCATCGAGAATGCTGGTCGGCGGCACCACGACGCCCTTTTGCGCTTCGCTACCGGATGCGTCCGTGGGCTTTGCCAGAGTCGCGGAAAGATCGACAATCTTGTGCAGCATATCGACGAAAAGGCCGGAGAGCGGCAGGTTCGACCAGGTCGTGTCCGCCGTGACATGGAACAGGACGATCATGCCCTTGCCGTCATGTGCGGCGGTCACCAGCGGCGTGCCATCGACGAGATGCGCCCAGGTCTTTCCCGGCACGTCCGCATCGGGCTCCGCCAGAACCTGGCGGCGCACCGTCACCTCGCCCGGAACCTTGAGGCCGACGAAGGGGCTCTGTACTTCGAAAGGCGCGAGCCGCTTTGGCGTCTCCCACGACAGCGCGCTGCCGAGCACGCGGCCGCCCCGCCGCAGCCGCACAGGGACAAGATCGTCCGAGGCCGCCGCGAGCCGCGCGCCGGCGAAGCGCAGCAGCAGGCCTCCCTCCTCGACGAATTGCGTGAGCAGCGCGTGATCGGTGTCCGACAAGGTGCCGACATCGGCGAGGATCATCACTGCGGGGTGTTGATCAAGCAGCACGGCGATGGGATCGGGGGTGCCCGGCCGCACCTCGCGCACGTCGGCGAAGGGCGCCAGCGCTTTGCGCAGATAATAGCTGGGGGCCAGCAGCGGCAGCGAAACATCGGCGGTTTCGTCGCTGACGATGCCGACCGTGCGGCGCTTCCAGCGCGCATCGAGCAGCGAGACAGCGCCGGCCGAATGCTGATCGAGAATCTCGAGCCGGGCGATTTCGTTGCGCAAATCGACGGGCAGATCGAAACTCGCTTTCGCCTCCAGCGCGCCCTTGGGAAATTCGAAACGCGTCTCGCCGACCGCCAGGCCCTTGAGGTCGAGCGCACGGACAATGCCCTGCGCCGGCCCATCCGCTGCGGCGCGCAGCACCCGAACCCGCAGCTGATCGCTCCGGTTCTCGGGCCCGGCGAGCGCGCGCACCGAGGGCGCGCCCGTCACCAGTACGACATGCGGCGTCTGCGACGCCAGTTTTTGCGCGAATTCCCGCGCATGGCCGCGCGCAAGACCGTCAGCGATCCAGACGACCTCCGTCTTCGGCGACGCGCCGAGCAGCTTGGCAATTGGCGCGACCAGCGCCAGGCGATCCGAGACATAAGGCAGAGGCTTGATCGCCCGCAGCCGCTCGAGCGCATGCGTCGCATCGGTGAGGCTGATCTCGCGCCCCCCGTCCGAAGCTGCGACAAGGCCGACAAGCTGGCCACGCCGC
>JARLIV010000167.1 GCA_031291555.1 Methylovirgula sp.
GGATCGCGCAAAACGGCCGCCGCGGTGCTGGCTTTGGCGCTTGGCGCGGCGTCCCCGGCCTATGCTGCGGCGAGCCTCACGACGATGGGCAACATCGGCGACGCCAATAAGGCATCGCGCCTCATCCAGAATTATACTTTGGATGGCAGCAAGCGGGTGATGGACGCGACCGCCGCCGAACCGGACGGGATCAGCGAGGATGTCATCCGCAAGGTGACGATCGAGACGGCGCACGGCATTTGCGCCGATTCGCGCGGCGCCGGCTGGACGCTGCGGGTCTTTTTGCCCAACCGATCCGAGCCGATCGCGACCTGCCGGTTCCGCTAAATTACAGCATCGACACTTTCGGCCGCTGGCTGAAGCTCAAGCTCGGGGCTGGCGACGGCGTCGGGCGCGCATTGCCGACGATGGCCGGCAGCGTCACATTGTTGGCGTCCGCCGCGGGCGTGCGCGGACGGAAGCTGGCGGCCACGGTCTTGGCTGTCGCCAATTGATCCGGCGAGAGCCGTGCCCCGACATCGTCGCGCTTGCTGGCTGAGTCCTGATCGCCCTGCGCCGCGACGATGGCGAACCAGACATAGGAGGCGACGAAATCCTGCTGCACGCCGAGGCCGCGCGCTAGGAGAACGGCATAATTGTACTGGCTGTCGCGAACGCCGAATTCCGCCGCCCGCTTGAACCATTGCGCGGCGGTCGCATAATCCGGCCGTCCGCTGTCGCCGCCATCCGCCGCGAGCACGGCGAGATTATGCATGGCGCGGATGTTGCCTTGTTCCGCCGCGCGCTGATACAGCGCCTGCGCCTTGCTGAGGTCGCGCGGAACGCCGATGCCCTTCTCGTAGAGCGTGGCCAGGCGATATTGCGCCGGAACGAGCCCCTGCGCCGCCGCCTTCTCATACCATTCCGCTGCGGCGTTGAGATCGCGCGCCGTCACGCGTCCCTCAACATAACTGGCGGCGAGCGCGAATTGCGCCAGGGCATCGCCGGCCCCCGCCCGGCTGCGCAGATCGGCGAAGGAGATTTCCTGCGGCTTCACCGCCGCGACCGGCGGCTTCGGCGCGATGGATCCGGTCACGATCGGATCAACCCTAGCAGCCGGCGCGGCGGCGCGCGGCGATGCGGGCGGCGGCACGACGATCGAATTGGGCGACAACGCGCTGTCGTCGGCCTTCGCCGCGGCCGTCATCTGCGCGAGCGTATTTTGCTGCGCCAGCGTCGACGACAGAACCGGCGCGTCGGGAATCACGGCCGCGACGGCGGCTGGCGGCTCGACATTGTAGGAGAGCTTTGTGCGGTCCGGATGGCCGAGCGTCTTCAGCACGGCATAGGCGCCGACGGCGACGAAGATCGCCGCCAGGGACAGAACCACGGGCCGCTTATAATGGGCGATGAAGCTGCGCGTGTTGTCGAGAAGTCCGCCTTTGCTTGGAGGGAGCGGCGCCGCGCCGGCCCCCGCATGCGCCGCCACGACGGTTTCGCGCTGCGCCGCTCGGGCGGCACGGCGGGCGGCGGCGATGAAATCGGAGCGCGGGCTCGGCGCTTCGAGAGAATTGAGGGTCGAGGCCTGGTCGCCCGCGCCGCTGTTCTCGCGGCGGCCGGGGAAACCGCTGCCCGGCTCGATCAGGAAATCTTCCGCCGCGCCGAATGGCGTCTCCGGTCCGCCGCGGTTGCCGCGCGGCTCGGCGAACGGCGGTGGGGCCGGAGGCGGCGGATTGCTGCCGCGCGGCGGCGCAAAGACGGGCGCCGGGCCCGAGGCCAAAGTCTCGCCCGGATCGCCGCCGCGATGATCGCCTATTTCCGCCTCGAAGCTCGAGAGCCGGTCGACGACCTTCTCCAAGGTTTCGTGCACGGCGTTCAAGGTCGAGAGCGTGCGCGCGTCGGCCTGATCCTGCTTGGCGCGCAATTCGACAAGCTCTTCGGCAATTTTTTCTTGTGCGGCGGCGTGGTCCGGCACTTTGGCCAGCGCCTCCTGCACCGCGCTGCGCGCGGTCTGTTCGGCCGCATCGAGGCTCGCGGACCGTGTACGCTCGAGTTCGCCGAAGAGTTCACTGATCGCCCGCTCGAGCGAGCCCAGAGAGGCGGCGGTGGTGGAATGATCCATCCGCTCCGCAAGCTGACTGATCTGCTGTTCGAGCGCCTCGATCGCGCCATTGTCCGCCTGCGGCGCCACGGCACGTTCGATCTTGTCCGAGAGGGAGCGCACCAGCTCTTCCAGCGCGCTGGTGTCGGGAGCGGCGGCGCGCTGCACCTCGGCAATGCGTTCGGACAGCCCAGTGTGAACACTGTCGAGGCGATCGGAGAGATCGCGGTAGCGGCTCTGATCGCGGGCGGCCTGGAGCGATTCCTCGACCTTTCCGGCAATCTCCGCCAGACGCGCTTCGATCGCGTCGAAATGCGCCGTGTCATGCCGCGACTCGATCTGCAGAATCTCGTCGTAAAGGGGCGGCGCCGGACGCTGCTCGCCTAGGCTTTGGACGATCTGGGCAACCTGCTGTTCGATGCGCTCGACGGGCAGAGGATGAGCGGCGGCGGCGGTGAGCAGATCGCGGATTTCACGGGTCTGCGCCTGGATATGGCCGAAAGCCGCGGGATCGACGCTGGTGCGGCCGAGATCTTCGATCTTGCTGCCGAGTTTCTTGATTTCGCTGTCGAGGCCCTTGATCGTCATCCGCGGATCGATCTCGGCAAGCGATTGGCGCAATTCGGCGACAAGCTCTTCCATCGGCCGCAACACGGCTTCCTTGATGCCGTCGTGGCGCGATTCCTCGATCTTTTGCGACAGGCCGCGGATCGCGGCCTCGACCGTGGCGACCGAGCCGCGCGAGGCGACGTCGCGCAACGCCTCCGACATGGTAGCGATCTCGGAACGCAATTTGTCGAGATTGCACACCGGCGGCGCCGCGTAGCGGACCGTCTGTTCGCGCTGCATCGCATCGAGCTTGGCGGCAAGCCCGGCTATGTCATCCTGCAAGGTTATGAGCGAGGTTGCACGCGACCGCGCCTGGGCGGCCGCCTGCTCCACGGCCTGGCGCGGTGCGGAAGCCTGCGGCAGGCCCTCAAGCTCCTGTTGCCGGCGGGAGACCTCCGCAATCGCGGCGCCGAGCGACGTGCGGCGCGGCGCGGCGCGCATCGCTTCGCGCGCCGGCTGCGCCGCGGGAACCTGCGGCCCGGCGGATGTGGCGACTGCGGCTAGAAGCGTATTGAGTGTCGCCTCGACCCGGTTGAGCTGAGCGCCATAGACGCGGCCGGCCGCATCGGCCTCCGGCGTGGCGGGCGCGCTGCTAGGCTCAGGTGCTTGACCAGAATTCGTCGCGGCGTGATCCCGGTTTTTCCACGGAAACGCTTTGATCATGATCGCTCCGGAGGGACCGCCCTGATTTATCGTCGAACCTGCGAGGAGCGTCGGTGCCGAATCATGGCCTCGGTCGCGACGCGCTGTTTCCACGAATTTCGTTAGCCTAGGTAAACAGCGGGTTAACTCTGGTTGATTTTGATACAGCTACGCAATTTCCGCGTGCTTACTGAAAAAATACACGTTATGATTGCGTAGGGGATCGAATCAGCTAATCACCCATATCCTTATGGAGGGGCGATCCGATGGAGCAGAGCCAAGGATCTGAGCGGACTCGCGAGGGAAGCGCGCCGCTGAAGAATATCAGCGAGATGGCGCGCGAATTTAAGATCAGCCTACGGACACTGCGCTTTTACGAGGATCGCGGGCTCTTGCATCCCCTGCGCAACGGGCTCATCCGGCTCTATACCGAGCGCGATCGGCAGCATCTGCAATTGATCTTAAAGGGGCGCCGCCTCGGCTTCACATTGAACGAGATCGGCGCCCTGCTCGCCGAAGCGGATGTTGGCGACCCCGAGCTCCATCTGGCGCCGGATCAAATCCGCGCCCAAATCAGCCATCTCGAACGCCAGCGCCAGAACCTGGATCAGGCAATCGCGGAGCTGCGCTGCGCCGAGACGGAGCAGGCTCGGACGGCGAACCCGAGTCCCCCGCCCCAAAGCTAGACTCAGGCCACCGAGCCGATTCTCATCCGATGTTCGCCTCGAGCAAGGCGAGAATGGCGGCAGTGCTTCCCGTCTCCCCGAGGCGCGGAAAGATGCGCGTGACGCTGTTCTCGTGCGCGGCGGCGTCAAGATCGGTCATTGCATCGGTCGCAATCGTGACATTCAGGCCCTGCGCATAAGCCTCGCGCGCCGTGGATTCGACGCCGACGCTGGTGGCAACGCCGGCGAGAACCACCTGTGTGACGCCGCGCTCCTTCAGCAGCGCATCGAGATCGGTATTCGCGAAAGCGCCCCAGGTATGCTTGGTGACTTTGTCGTCGCCAGCCTGAGCATTCAGCTCCGGGATAAGCTCCGTCCAATCCGGCGGGAAGGTGGCGGTGCTGAGCTTCTGTTCGGTGCGGCCGGGCGCAGCGCCTGCGACATTGACCAGCACGACAGGCAGACCGTGACGGCGGAAGGCCGTAGCGAGCGAGCGCGCATTCGCGATCACCCCCTCGACGGGATGGACGGTCGGCCGCGCGACGATTCCCTTCTGCAGATCGATGACGATAAGGGCTGTCTTCGCGTCCAGCGTGGTGACGGGCATGTGATCCTTCCCATTACGATGGCGGGCTATTCGACGAGGCGCTGCAACAAGGCAACGGCGCGGGCGAGTTCGGCCTGCTGCGCCGGCGTCAGCTTGGTTTCGATGGCGTTCAGCAGCCAATCCTCGCGGGCAAGGCGGCTCGCCGCGATCACCTCCCGGCAAGCATCGGTGAGCGACAGGATAGTCTGACGCCCATCAGCGGGATCCGCTGCGCCGCGAACGAGGCCCGCCGCCTCCAACGCTGCGATGGTCGCGCCCATGGACTGGGGCCGCACGCCCGCCTCGCGCGCGAGCGTCGAAACTGTCGCCGGACCTTCCCGATCGAGGCGCGCGAGCACCGAGATTTGCACCAGCGTGAGATCGCCCGGCTGCGTATGGTCGCGCATCCGGCGCTTGAAATTGCCGAGCAGGATTCTCAGCTCCCTGGCCAAGGCCAGAGCCTCGACGGAACGCGGGGGGATGACCTTCTCCCTCATACCGCAACCTTAGCATATAAGAAGGCAAACTACAAAGTCTTACTTCGTATTACCAACTGCGGCTCTGGATCGGGCGGGAGATTCTTTCTATGGAAGGCGTGTTTTCAGCGAGAGGCCGTTCATGAACGCTCCGTCAGAGCCGAAAATCGGCATCCTTCTGGTCAATCTCGGCACGCCCGACGCGACGGATTTCTGGTCCGTGCGGCGCTATCTCAAGGAATTTCTCTCCGACCCCCGGGTCATTGAAACGCCGCGCTGGCTTTGGTGGCCGATCCTCAACCTCATCATCCTCACGATCCGCCCGTCGCGCAGCGGCAAGGCCTATGCATCGATCTGGAACCGGATCGGTGAGGGCAGCCCCTTGCGCGCCGTCACCGAGGCGCAGGCAAAAAAGCTCGCGGCCTGGATCGCGGCCGGCAATCTCGGCGCGCATCCCGCTCGAGTCGAATGGGCCATGCGCTACGGCAAGCCGAGCATCGCCGAAAAGCTCGACCGCCTGACCGCGGCAGGCTGCGACCGGATTCTCATCTTCCCGCTCTATCCGCAATATTCGGCAACGACGACCGCGACCGTCAGCGACGCGGTTTTTGCGGCGCTAGAAAAAATGCGGGTTCAGCCGGCCCTGCGCATCGTCCCCGCCTATCCGGACGATCCCGTCTATATCGCCGCGCTGGCGCAATCCTATCGCGATTTCGTCCGCACTCTGAACTTCGTCCCCGACGTGCTGCTTATCTCGTTTCACGGCCTGCCGAAAAGCTACGCCGACAAGGGCGATCCCTATCCGCAGCAATGTGCGGCGACTTTCAATGCCCTCGCGGCGGCTCTCGCAAAAGACGTCAAACTCGCGAAAATGAGCTTCCAATCGCGCTTCGGCCGCGCCGAATGGCTGCAGCCCTATACTGCCGATACAGTGCAAAGCCTCGCGCGGGACGGCTGCAAGAATCTCGTCGTCATGGCGCCGGGCTTTACCGCCGATTGCGTCGAGACGCTCGAGGAAATCGACATCGAGAACCGGCATTTTTTCCGCGAGGCGGGCGGCATGAATTACGCCACGGTGCCGTGCCTTAATGACAGCGCCGAGGGAATGAAGGTGATTTATCACCTCATCGCGCGCGAACTCCAAGGTTGGCTCTGATCGGCTGCGGTAATCTCGTGCGCCGCCGCAAGAGATCTCATTGCGCGTTTCCGTAATGCCCCCATATTTCCCTCGACGGCCAGCGCGGCCGCCGCAATTCCTCCGAGGAGATTTTGATGAGGACTGCAAAACTCGCCATTGGCGTCTTGGGTGTCGCCGCCCTTCTGGGCGCGCCGCATGTCGAAGCCAAGCCTGGCGGCTGCCTCAAATATGGCGCAGCGGGCGCCATCGCCGGCCATTACGCCGGCCATCATGCCTTCAAGGGCGCCGTCGCGGGCTGCATCGCCGGCATGGTGCGCCGGCATGAATACAACAAGGAAGTTGCGCACGAAAAGGAAGAGGAAGCCAAGAAGAAGAAGATCGAGGAGCAGAACGGCGCAGTGACCGGCGCGCCGCCAGCGGAATCGACGACCTCTACTCCGGCAAGCTCGAGCCCCGCGGCCACCACGCCGGAAACGAGCACCCCGGCGCCCAATCAGAAGTGAGATGATGAAGCGCGCGCTTTTGGCACCGTGCCGTCGCGCAACTTGCGCTCCCATTCATAGGCCTGGGTGACGATCTCACGCAGATTGTCGTGTCGCGGCACCCAGCCGAGCTTCGCCCGGATGCGATCTGCGCCGGCCACGAGCGCGGCCGGGTCGCCCGCGCGGCGACCGACACGGCGCGTTTCGAAATCGACGCCGGACACATCCTTCACGACATCCACGACCTCGCTGACTGAATAGCCGTGCCCATAGCCACAATTGAGCACGAGACTTTCGCCGCCGGCGCGCAAATGCTTGAGCGCTAGCACATGCGCGTCGACGAGATCGCTGACCTGGATGTAATCGCGCACGCAGGTTCCGTCCGGCGTCGGATAATCGGTGCCGAAAATATCCAGCCCCTTGCGCACGCCAAGCGCGGCTTGGACTGCAACCTTTATCAGATGTGTTGCGTTAGAAGCAGACTGGCCAAGGCGGCCCTTGGGATCGGCACCGGCTACGTTGAAGTAGCGCAGCGCCACATAGGAGAGGCCATGCGCGCGGGCGGCATCCTCCAGCATCCACTCGACCATGAGTTTCGATCGTCCATAAGGATTGATCGGCGCCGGCAGCGCTTCCTCAAAAATCGGATTGGCGGTGGGCTCGCCATAAACGGCGGCGGTCGAGGAGAAGATGAAATTCCCGATACCATTCTTTGTGGCGAATTCCAGGAGAGTGCGGGCCTTGACAGTATTGTTGAGATAATAGCCGAGTGGGTCGGAGACTGAATCGGGCACGACGATCTTCGCCGCGAAATGCGCGATCGTGTCGATCTGGTGCGCGGCGGCAATCGCCCGCAGTTTCGCCTCGTCGCCAATGTCACCCGCGATAAGCGTCGCCGCCGCCGGCACCGCCCAGGCAAAACCCGTCGACAGGTCATCGAGCACGACGACTTGCTCGCCGGCGTCGACCAAAGCCAAGACCATGTGGCCGCCGATGTAGCCCGCGCCGCCGGTTACCAAAATCGCCATCCGCTCCGCTCCCGTCTTTGCGCCGATGAGGCCGTTTGGGCCAAAATGCCTGTTAGACGCCCTTTTTCGCCAAGTTGACGCTGCAATCCTTTGCGTCCTAGTGGAGAGACTTTGACCGATCTTTCCTAAACTTAGCCTGAACCCCGCAGGAACCTCTCAATGATCAAACGCGTACGCAAAGCCGTTTTTCCCGTTGCCGGTCTCGGCACGCGGTTCCTGCCTGCCACCAAATCCGTCCCCAAGGAAATGCTGACCGTCGTCGACCGGCCGATTTTGCAGCATGTGGTCGAAGAGGCCCACGAGGCCGGGATCGAACATTGCATTTTCGTGACAGGGCGCAACAAGGCGGCCATCGAGGATTATTTCGATATGGCCTATGAGCTGGAGGATATCCTGCTCAAACGCGGCAAGACCAAGGAATGGCAGGCGCTGAAGGCCGACCTGCCGGCGCCGGGGGCGATGAGCTTCACCCGCCAGCAGGCGCCGCTCGGCCTCGGCCATGCCGTCTGGTGCGCCCGCGACATCGTCGGCGACGAGCCCTTCGCCGTCGTTCTGCCGGACATGCTGACCATGGCCGCCGAGCGCGGCGGCAAGCGCTGCCTGGCGCAATGTATCGAAGCATTCGAAAAGCATGGCGGCAATGTCGTCGCGGTCGAAGAGGTCAAGCCCGAGGAGACGCATAAATACGGCGTTGTCTCGGTCGGGCAAAAATCCGGTGCCACTTTCGAGATCACTGGCATGGTCGAAAAGCCGCCGCAGGGCACGGCGCCTTCGAACTTCATCATTTCCGGACGCTATGTGCTGTCGCCCGAGATTTTCAAAATCCTCGAAAGGGGCGAGAGGGGCTCGGGCGGGGAAATCCAGCTCACCGACGGCATGAAGACGCTCGCGCAGGATCAGAAATTCCACGGGGTCGTCTTCGACGGCAGCACCTACGATTGCGGATCGAGTCTCGGCTTTCTCGGCGCCAATGTCGCCTTCGCATTGTCGAGCCCCGACATCGCGCCGGAGTTTCGCCTGCTGCTCAAGACGCTCATCGCCAGGCCGTGAGTTAGAGCTGGAATTTCATCCCGGCGAGGAAGACCTGATCCGTGTAATTCGTCAGCCCCACGGAGCTGATGAATCGCTGATATTTGTATGAGCCGGTGATGAGGATCGACCGGGTCATGTGATAATCGACCTCGAACAACCCCGCGTAATAATTCTCCACGACCGGCTGGCCGACATAATTGTTGAGCTGGTAGGTGCCCGTCGCGGCCAGCGTGACGTTGCGCATGACATCATGCGAGAGCTCCAGCGTGAATGTGTGCACGATCGCGGCGGAGGCATCGGCGAGCGTGGTTTCCGCGACATCCGTCGCCGCGGTGAAGGTCACCGTCGTCAGCGGCGTCGGCGTGTAGATGAGGGTCGCATCGACCGTCGGCGTACTCACCTCCGGCAGCCTGTAATCGGCATAGATGCCGTTTTCGTAGCCTACCGCAATGTCGCCGCTAATGAGCGGCGTTGCCTGATAGGTCGTACCGACCTTGGCCTGGATGCCGTTCGAGGTGCGATCGAACCCATAGGCATCGACGGACGAATCGTATTGGGTGTGGGCCCCCGTCACCTGCAGATAGGGGATGAGCGTCGGCGTCATTTCATAAGAGAGCCGGCCGGCGACGCTATAGATGTTGTTGTCATCGAGCGAGAGCGCCAGAATCGTGCCGTCCGATTGCGTCGCATCGCCGAAAGCATAGCGGGTGAAGGCGCCGGAGAGGCTGACTGACAACCGGTTGAACTTCTGCGTCACGCCGAGCATCTGGCCGACCGTTGCATAGAGCGGCCGGCTGGTGATGAACACGGCATTGGGAATGGCGAGGATCGGCGAGCCCGGCTGCTCCGTCGTCAAGCTGAATGTCGTCTGCGCATTGATCTGCGTTTGCCGGGTGACATCGACGCGACCCGTGATTGTGCCGGAAGCGTCCGGCCGGTTGGCCGTGGGAACGCTGAAATAATCGTAATAGCCGCCGCGCAGATCGGCCGTCAGGCTGTGCTGCGACCAATCGGACTGCACCTTCATCCCGGCTCCGCCGTAGACATAGGCCGAGGGCAGGACATCGACGGAGAGAAGATTGGGGTTGGTGTCGTAGCCCGTATCGGCCTCGACATAGGGATAAAGCCGCAGCGCGCCGACATCGACGCCGACGGCATCGAAGGGCGTCAGGTCGGGCTTCGGCCGCAAGGGGCGCGGCAGAGTCGGGATGACCGCCACGGTCGGCCCCGGATCGGTCAGGTTCGCCGTGGGCGGATTGCTGCCGCGCTTCTTCACGCCCGGCGCCGTTTCATAAGGCGTGAGCGCCGGCA
>JARLIV010000168.1 GCA_031291555.1 Methylovirgula sp.
GCGCGCCGTGCGGGCGGCGTGCCGATATTCTCGGCGAGCAGCGCCGGCATGGCGAAGAACCGCGCCCAATTGCTCCATTGATCGACGAGCACGGCAATGTCGTTCGCGCGCGCGAGCGTCACCGAAAGTTCGGCATCGCTATGGTCCAGGCTGAGGCGATAGAATTGCCGCTCCAGCTTGTCCTCGCGGCTCAGGACGACGCCGCGATAGGCCTCGATCGGGATGGCGAGCCGCATCTTGACCCCGGCGAGCGCGCGCTCGATGCGCACGCCCTGCGGGTTCAGCCGCACCGTGCGCGTGCCGCCGTCGGCGCGCCGGTCGCGCTCGCAATAAGCCAGGCTTTCGGGGTTGCGGTCGAGTCTCGGCATGGCGTCCTCCGCGGGGTTTGGGTGAGCCGTGCCGACAGCCTGCCGTAAGATCCTCGAAATGAATCTTAAGCACCTGATTTAGATACAGATTTTTGACCTGATGCTTGCCCGGAGGTTGGCGAAAACCGCGCAACTTTAATGAAAAGCTCATCTCCGCTTCCTATCTATAGGAGGGGAAAGGGATCTGCTCCGGTGACTTCTCAATGCGGCCTGAATTTTGCTCCGTTTCAGATAGAGTTTGCGGGATTACGACATTGATCGAAGGCGCGCAGTCCCCCCAATTTGGCGGCCGCGGCCCCGACGCTTCGGCGCGCTTCGCTCCAGACCAAGGCTCGACCGGCATGAACGCGCCGCTTCCCAACCGGCCTATTGAGGGTGAGCCGCGTTGCCCGGTGGACCTTCCCCCTGAAAGGCGGAATTCGGACGTGGAGCCGCTGTCGCATGATCATGCGCTTGTCGCGGCGCTGACCGACGCCGCCAGGGCCGCGGGCGCGCTCGCGCAGGAATATTTCCGTCCGGGGGAAAAGACTTCGGCTTCGATCCACCGGAAGGAGGACGGCTCGCCCGTCACGGAGGCTGATCTCGCCGTCAATCGCTTTCTCGAGCAGCGGCTGCGCAGGCTTTTACCGGCCGCCGGCTGGCTGTCAGAAGAATCGGCCGACGCACCTGGACGGCGGCAGGGCGACTTTGTCCTCGTCGTCGATCCGATCGATGGGACGCGGGCTTTTGCGACAGGCAATCCGGTTTGGGCTGTATCGGTCGCGCTCGTTGAGCGTCATCGCCCGATTATTGGCGTCGTACACGCGCCGGCCCTTGCCGAAACCTATGTGGCAGTCAAGGACGCTGGTGCGCGGCTCAATGGCCAGTTGATCGAAGTTTCACGCCGCCAGAGTCTTGATGCCGAGGCGATGGTCGGCGGCCCGTTCGGCTTTGCGCAGCGGCTGCGCAATGCGGGCCTCGAATTCGAATTGCTGCCGAAAATTCCTTCGCTCGCGGTCCGCGTTTCCAAAGTCGCGGCGGGTGCGCTCGATGCCGCGCTCATCTCCGCCAATGCGCATGATTGGGATATTGCCGCCTGTGATCTTATCGTCACCGAAGCCGGCGGCACGCTGCGGAGCCTGCGCGGCCGCCAGCCGCTTTATAACCGCGTCCATACGCTGCACGGCGAATTGGCGGCGGGGCCTGAGGCTTTGTTGGCGCAATTCGCCGCCGCGGCCGGCCAGGCCACGGCGCCCGAGCTTTAGTTCTTGCCCGTTTTTTGCTAAATGACGCTCGCCATTCAGGCTCCAATTCGACAGGTTTCTTTCATGGCGGCGGACGAACACAAACAGCGTCTTCACCTCGTCTTCGGTGGCGAACTCGTCGACCTCGACGGCACCGAATTCCGTGATCTCGATGCTATCGACATCGTCGGCATATTTCCGGATTATCAATCGGCCTACAAAGCCTGGCGGACGCGGGCGCAAGCGACCGTCGACAACGCCCACATGCGCTATTTCGTGGCGCATTTGCACCGCTTGCTCGAGCCAACGGAGCCTCCGAAAAGCTGAGGCGCGATTGAATTGACATTAAATATTCGTATTTTTTTGAACAAATTGCGCGTCAAAGCCTGTCCTCGATAGGCTTTGGCCAAACTTCCTTCAAATGCGTTCTGTACAACCTTCAGGCGCTTGATTGCGACGTTGTCTGCCTATTGATTGTTGCTGGCTGGCTTCGTCGCTTGTGCCCTTTCCATAGCATTTCATATCTTGCTCAAAGCCCTTCCCATTTTGCCCATTTATCAGGCTGCCAGCGCGGCCTTAGCGCCGTTCAGCCCGGTCGTGCTCTATGTGCGGCGCAAATGGCGGCGCGACGAGCTGGACCGCGACGGCGAGAGGCTTGGCCGGCCGACGCAGCCGCGCCCCGATGGACCTTTGGCCTGGCTGCATGGCGGGAGCGTGGGCGAGAGCCTGGCGCTTCTGCCGCTGGTCGAGCAGCTCTCGGCGCGCGGTTTCACGATCCTGGTTTCGACCGGCACGAGTTCGGCCGCTGCGGTGATCGCGCCGCGGCTGCCAGCCGGCGCGCTGCATCAATTCCTGCCGCTCGATGTGCCGCAATTCCTGGCGCGTTTTCTCGCCCATTGGCGGCCAAATCTGGCGCTCATCGCCGAGTCCGAGATCTGGCCCAATCTGTTTCTCGCCGTCAGGCGCCGCAATATTCCGCTGCTGCTGGTCAATGCGCGCATATCGGAAGCCTCGTTCCAGCGCTGGCGCTGGTTTCCGAGCTTCATCGGGACTCTGCTTGAGGCGGTCGATCTCTGCCTGGCGCAGAGCCAGGCGGATGCGGAGCGCTTTGCCTTGCTCGGCGCGCGGCATGTCAAAGTCGCCGGGAATCTCAAATACGACGTCAGCGCGCCGCCGGCCGACCGGCAGGCGCTGGCGGCACTTGCGGTCCGCGTCGGGGCACGGCCGGTTTGGGTTGCCGCCTCGACCCATCGTGGCGAGGAGGAGATTATTCTCGCCGCGCATCAGATGGCGGCGGAATTCGTCCCCGGTCTTCTGACCATCATCGTGCCGCGTCACGCCAAGCGCGGCGGCGAAATTGCGAGCCTCGCGCGCGCCCGCGGGCTCGACGTCGCGCAGCGCTCGACAGAGGCCTATGAAAATGGGGCTTTGCCAGAGGTCTATGTCGCCGATACGACCGGCGAGTTGGGGCTCTTCTATCGGCTCGCGAGCATCGCGTTCTTGGGCAAATCGTTACTGCCGGCGGCGAACGGCGGCCAAAACCCGATCGAGCCGGCCAAGCTCGGCTGCGCGATCTTGCACGGGCCGCATGTCGCGAATTTCAGCGAAGTTTATCAGGTGCTCGACGAGGCGCGCGGCGCCGTCACCGTTGCCGATGCGGACACGATGGCCCGCGTTGTCGCCATTCTGCTCGCTGATGCCGGCAAAATGCGCCTGATGGCGCGTGCGGCGAGCGAGACGGTCAAAGGGCTCGGCGGCGCTTGCGAGCGGATCATGAGCGCGATCGAGCCGCATCTCGCCCAGCTTTCTTTCGAAAGCCGCCAGTGGCAGCACTAGCCAACGCTGGCTCAGCGCTTGGTGAGGCTAGGCCGCGATGATGCGGATCACGAGCCGCTGCGCGCGTTCCACAGCCAGCGCGCTGCCAGCACGACAAGCGAACCGATGAAAGCTGCCACAACGTCCCGGAGCGATATCACGACGGCATCCAGGCCAGGAAAGAGCTTGAACGCGGTGAATAATGCTCCGCCGACGACAGCGCCGACGCACCCCAGCGCGATATTGGCGAGACGACCGAATCCCGCCCGCCGGCGCTTGACCAGGATGCCGGCGAGACTGCCGCCAATCAGGCCGACGATGAGCCAGGTCACAGCGTGGGCAAAGGTGAACATCGCTAATATCCGTCGTTACGATTTTCTTTAAAAAAAACAGATCGAGCGGGCCGGAACGCGCATTCGAAACCAATTTGCAAGCCAGTCAAGCGCGCGGAAAGACGCCGCGCGCCTGGCGCGCGTCTCACTGACGCTATTTGCCGAGCTTGATGCCCATGCGTTGCAGCTTTGCCTGATAGCTGGCGTAAGGCTCCTGCAGATCGACGTTCCAATAGCGCAGATCTTCGAGCGGGATAGGAACGCCGGTCGCGGCGCAGCGTACAAAGGTGCCTGGCCTTAAGACGCGAATATCGCCGTCGAGATATTCGATTTCGGCTTCACCGGCGGAAAGGGGTTGGCGTTCGTAGCGGTTCATTCTCGGATGTGGTTTCGCAAGGACGTTATAGCAAAAATAGCCTAGCCGCCCCGGAATTTCCACCTGAACCGAACCTTTGCGCGCAAAAACACGCCCTATCGGCCGATGAAAAGCCGCGCTGCGAGGATTTCCGGCAGGCCGGCGGCGCGGATTTTCCGCGCGGCCGTGGCGATGTCGTAGGTGACGCGCCGGAA
>JARLIV010000029.1 GCA_031291555.1 Methylovirgula sp.
GGCGGCGGTCCGGGCGGGGGCGGCGGTGCGGCGGCCGCGGCGATGAGGCCGGGCACATCCCCGGCCCGTTGCCAATCCGCCATGCCCTCGCTCCAAACGAGCGTATCGACGGTAACGTGGCCCGCGGCGATGAAGGCGCGAAGCTGCGCTTCGGGAAAGGGGCCCTCCTGCCTGCCGGCATTCACGATGTACCAGGATCGCTCCGCCATCGACGCCTCCACAAGAGAACGGCTTTCGCTAGCCGCATTTGATCTCAGAAATTTGAACCGATGCTAGCGACGCGGCTTAAGTTGGACAATGGGCCGCGGTCAGATGTGCTTTGCATCGCGCAAAATCTCCCGCGCGGCGTTGCGGCCCGGCAGGCCGGTGACGCCCCCGCCGGGGTGCGTGCCAGCGCCGCACATGTAAAGCCCGGCGACCGGCGCGCGATAATCGGCATGGCCCAGCATCGGCCGCGCCGAGAAGAGCTGGCCGAGGTCGAGCGCACCGTGAAAGATGTCGCCGCCGACAAGGCCGAAGGTGCGTTCGAGATCGAGCGGCGAAAAAATCTGCCGGCCGATGACCGACGCCTTGAAGTTCGGCGCATAACGATCGACCGTCGCGATCATCAGATCGGCGACTTCTTCACGGTGATCGTCCCAAGACGCGCCATCCGGCAGAACCGGCGCGACATGCTGGCAGAACAGGCTCGCGACATGTGCGCCCTTCGGCGCCAAAGTATCGTCGAGCGTCGAGGGGATGAGCATTTCGACAATCGGCCTTTGCGACCAACCGAAACGCCGCGCATCGAAATAGGCGTCTTCCATGTAGCGCAGCGACGGCGCGAGGATGATGCCGGCGGTGTGATGCTCGGCCGGTTCACGCCCCGGCAGCGCGGAAAAATCCGGCAGCTCGGACAAAGCGACATTCATGCGGAACGTCCCAGAGCCGCAGCGCCAGCGCGCGATACGATCCTTGAAATCTTCGGGCAGCGCCTCTCGCGGGACGAGATCGCGAAAAAGCAATTTCGGATTGACATTGGCGGCGATGATTTTTCCGCGAAAGACCTTGCCTTTGTCGGTGACGACGCCGGTGACGCGGCCCTTTTCGATCAGCACGTCTTTCACAGAGCTCGCCGTGCGGATTTCAACGCCGCGCGCGCGCGCCGCTTTCGCCATGGCTTGCGTGATCGCGCCCATGCCGCCGATGGCATGGCCCCATTGGCCCTTCACGCCATTCACCTCGCCGAAGCAATGATGCAGCAGCACATAGGCCGAGCCCGGCGCATAGGGGCTGGCATAATTGCCGACGACGGAATCGAAGCCGAAGGCCGCCTTGATCGGCGCGCTCTCGAACCAATGATCGAGATAATCACCCGCAGAGGCCGTGAAGATTTCGAGCACATCGCGCTCGCCCTCAAGGCCCAGCCGGCGCAGCCTGTCGGCGAATTTTCCCGCACGAAACAATTGCCGGAGCCAATCGCCCGCGCCGCTGGGAACGTTCGGCGGCGTCTCCTGCGCGACCGCGCGCAGAAAATCAGCAAGCGCATCGAGCCGCGCCGTATAGGCATCGAGCCTGTCCGCATCCCGCGCCGAGAATTTTGCCACCTCGGCCCGCGTGCGGCCTGCACCGACTTTCAGATGATTGCCGTCGTCGAGCGGCAGAAAATTCGAGAGTTTTCGCGGAACGACGCGCAACCCGTGACTGGCGAGATCGAGATCACGGATGATCGCCGGCTGGAGCAGCGAAACCGTGTAGGCGGCGACCGAATTGCGGAAGCCGGGATAAAACTCCTCCGTCACCGCGCAGCCGCCGATCGTGTCGCGCGCTTCGAGCACCAGAGTCTTGAGCCCGGCGGCGCCGAGATAGGCCGCGCAGACGAGGCCGTTATGGCCGCCGCCGATCACGATGGCGTCATAGCTCAATGCGCGCCCGCCTCTGCGTTAAGGTTAAGGATCTATAAAACCCGCAGGAGCGCGCTTGTCCTATAATGAAAAGGCAGGCTCCGATCATACCGGAGTTCAACCGGTTCAGGGCGCGTAATGCAACATCCCCCTGCGGCCTTCGGCGGCAAAACCCTTTCGGCCTTTGTTGCGGGCACGGCGCGCGAGCCCAAAGCTGCGGCTCCGGCGCAAGCTGCGATTAGCGTCGAGTTGCGCGAGATCGGCGACATGGCGCCGCTGGTCGAGGCCTGGCGCGATCTTCTGCGGCGCTGCCTCGAAACCAATATTTTTCTCGACCCCGATTTTGCCCTGCCGGCCTTCGCCTATCTGCGGCCGCGCAATTTCAAGATCCTTGTGGCCTTCGAGCCCGGCGCGGAGCGACGGCTCCTCGCGCTGATGCCGCTGGCGCTGCCGGCGATGCGTTTCGGCTTGGCGCGCGTGCCCGTCCACAAGCAGGCGGCGCTCGGCCTGCCGCTGCTCGACCGCGCCGAGGCGGCGCCAGCTCTCGCCGCCCTGCTCGATGCAATCCGGCAGCTTCCGGCCGCGCCGAGCGCGCTCGTCTTCAGCGACATTCCGCGCGATGGCCCAACCTTCCGTCTCCTCTCCGATCGCTTCGCAGATCGGGGCGCGCTGCGGACCTTCCGCGAATATCAGCGCGCCGCCTTGTTTCCGGCCGCCGACGCGCAGGTCAATCGTAAGACCAAGGCGCGCAAGAATGATTCGCGCCTGCTGCGCCGCCTCGCCGAACATGGTTCGCTCTCTTACCGGATCTCCCGCGGCGCGGAGGCAATCGGCGCCATGGCTGAGTTTCTGGCGCTCGAATCCGCCGGCTGGAAGGGCGCGAGCCGGACCGCCCTCGCTTCGGCGCCCGAGCGCGCCGCTTTCGCCGGAGCGATGGCGGAGGGGCTCGCCCGGAGCGGCAAGCTGCGCGTCGAAAGCCTCGATCTCGACGGCAAGGCGGTGGCCATGGGCCTCATCATCGAGGATGCCGGTACGACCTATTTCTGGAAGACGACCTATGACGAGGCCCATGCCGCGCTTTCGCCGGGCGTGCTCTTCGTTCGCGAGCTGACGAACCGGCTGGCGGCGGGGCGCGCCTCCGTGAAGATCGATTCCTGCGCGATGCCCGATCACCCGATGATCGACCGGCTCTGGCCGAAGCGCATCACCCTGCTCGACCTCGGCATCGCGGTGGTGCCGGGCCTGCGCCCGCGCCTCGCCTTCGCCGCGGAGGCGCTGCACCGGTTCTGCCGCCAGGCCGCGAAAGGCCTGCTGTTGCGCAATTCCAGCGGCAAGGCGCCGGTCGCCCAGACTTGGCGCACCCGCTCTTGATACCCGCCACGGACGGACATAAATCGGCGAAGGGTTCTCTAGCCCGGATTGCCCATATCGCCCATGGCCGCAAAGCCGCGTCCTTCCGCCTCTGACGCCGCCGAGAAACAGCGGCTCGACAAATGGCTCTGGTTTGCCCGCGTCGTCAAAACCCGCCGTCAGGCCGTCGAGCTCATTGCCGGCGGACATGTGCGGGTCGATTCCCGGCGGGTCGACGCGCCCGCCAAGCTGGTCGGCCCTGGCGACGTCTTGACCATCGCGCTCGAGCGGCACGTCCGGGTTTTGCGAATCACGGGCCTCGCCGGCCGGCGCGGCAGCGCCGTCGAAGCGCAGAAATTGTTCGTAGACCTCAACGCGAAGGCGCTCGCCGCAGCGCCAATAGCCGTCTAGCCGGCCCCTGCGGCAATATCGACTTTGTGCCGCGCAGCAACTGCTTGCTTACGCGCCGCAAAGACGCTAGCAAACCGCCAGAATTCATCGCGGCACGTAGTGAAATGCCGCGCGGAGGAGCTGGATGCCTTACGTCGTCACCGAGAACTGCATTAAATGCAAGTACACGGACTGCGTCGAGGTTTGCCCGGTCGACTGCTTCTACGAAGGCGAGAACATGCTCGTCATCCACCCGGATGAATGCATCGACTGCGGCGTCTGCGAGCCGGAATGCCCGGCCAATGCCATCCACCCCGATACCGAGAAGGGGCTGGAGAAATGGCTGAAGCTGAACGCCGACATGGCCAAGATCTGGCCGAATATCTCGCAAAAGAAACCGCACCCGGCGGACGCCAAGGAATTTGACGGCAAGCCCGGCAAATTCGAGGCCTATTTTTCGCCGGAACCCGGCGAGGGCGATTAACCACCCGCGTCAAGTATAATTCGAGATCGTCGATTAGCCGGAGCCGAGTGGCGCCCGAAAGTGGCGGCATTTCAGCTTTTTCTGGCCGCGAATCTTTGATTTTTGCCCTTGAATGTGATATTTAACAGTCACAATCGGCCCGGCTCTGATCATCCGGATCGCAGAACCTGATGCTGGGCGGAGCATCGGGCATCTCTTTTCTACACGCGGCAATTGCCTGGGGGCCAAGGTTCGCGCTGCGGTAGGTGGATGATCTTCGCTCGGCCGTCCCGCGGCGCGTTGGCTGCTGCGGTGGTCCCCCGGGCGGCAAAGTTTTCCTTTGCTGCATGACTGCGTTTCGCCGCCAGGCGGAACAAAAAAGGAGTGCGCGCGTATGTCATCCGTCAAAAAGACAGAGAAGTCCCGCAAGGCCAAAGCCACGAGCGCGCGCGCGGCCTTGAAATCCCGTTCCACCGCCACCGCCGGGAAGGCGCGCAAGCCGAGCGCCGCGAAGGCCCGCCCGGTCCGGGCGAAGGCGCGCACGGCCGCCGCGGCGACGCGGGCCGTGACCAAGACCAAGACGGCGCGCAAGCCCGCCAGCACGAGCAGCAAGAGCGCCGCGGCGAAACTGCGCGCCGCGCAGACTCGGGCGAAGAAGCAGGCTGCGGCGGTCAAGGCGGCGCGGCCGGCGGCGAAATCGTCCACCGCAAAATCGGCTGCGGCTGCGCGTAAGACAAAAGCGAATCAAACTGCGGCCGCGACGAAATTAAAGCGGTCAACAACCCTGAGCCGCGGCAAATCGCGGGCTGGACGCAGCGCGCCGGTTGAGGCTAAATTGCGCAAGGCAGTGGCTGCGGTTCAGCAGCCTGCTGTCCCTCAAACCGAACCTAAGGCCGTCGTCAAGAAGGTCGATTCCGAGCGCCGTGCGCAAGTTGCCGCGGTGTTGGCCTTGCGCTCTCTGCGCAAGCCTGCGCCGGCCGCCGCGCCTGTCGCTCGCCCTGAAGAAGCAAGCAAAGCCAGCGTGACCCATAAAGCCCCGAAGAAGGCGGCGGAAGCCGCGCCTGCCCCGACTCGTGTCGCAGCCCATGTCGCGCCGAAGGCCGTTGTGCCTAGCGCGCCCGAGCCTGTGGCGAAGCCGCTGCCGACGGCAGAAGCCAAGCCTGGAGCGCCGGTCGTCGAGAAGCCGAAGCCCGCCAAGCCGGCGGTGCCGGTCAAGCACAGCTTCAAGCCACTCGAATTCGTCGTCTATCCGGCGCATGGCGTCGGCCAGATCCTTGCCGTCGAGGAGCAGGAGGTCGCCGGCTTCAAGCTTGAGCTCTTCGTGATCAGCTTCTCCAAGGACAAGATGATCTTGAAGGTGCCGACACCGAAGTCGATCGCTGTCGGCATGCGCAAGCTCGCCGGCCCCGAGGTCGTCAAGCAGGCGCTCAACACGCTGACCGGCCGCGCCCGCATCAAGCGGACGATGTGGTCGCGCCGCGCGCAGGAATATGAGGCGAAGATCAATTCCGGCGATCTCGTCGCCATCGCCGAGGTGGTGCGCGATCTCTATCGCTCCGAGGCGCAGCCGGAACAGTCTTATTCCGAGCGGCAATTGTACGAGGCGGCGCTCGATCGCGTGGCGCGCGAGATCGCCGCTGTGCAGAAGCTGACCGAGACGGAGGCGTTGAAGGTCATCGATACGCAATTGCAGAAGAGCCCGCGCCGCGGCAAGGCAGACGAGGCCGAGGCGGACGCCGAAGCGGAAGTTGGCGAGGACGGCGGCATCGACGAAGCCGCATAAGCGCCACTCGCATCTCACGAAACCAAGGCCCGGCCGGAACGCCGGGCCTTTTTCTTGCGCCGCGGCGCGCGCGTCGGATTGAGGCGATCACATATGTGGGGGTTGATTCATTCCTGGAGCCAGATGGGAAAAGGAGGCTACAAGAAGATCAGTCGCCCCCGTTCTTTCTGACGAAGACCTGTGCCGTTGAAACCAGAGTGTGACGACCAGAGGTGCTCGGCGGAAGCTCCAAAGCCGTGAGGCGAGATTGACGTAAGGACGCTCAATGTCGTAATTTGCAACACGGTCTTCCGAAGCCAAGGTGCCCATGTCATTGATCGCAAGGGCCAGGTTGGGTGCGTTGATCTTTTGCCTCTTCGCCATCTCAAGCGCGAAGGCCGACATCACCTTCTGCAATAAATTTGGGCGTCTCGTTTATGTCGCCATCGCCTATCCTCAAAGCGACGGCTCGTTCATTTCGCGCGGCTGGATGAGCTTGGCGGACGGCGATTGCGCTCAATTCGATACCGCGATCCATGTCAAGACGTTCTATTTTCGCGGCGAGAGCGCGTGGTATCGCGACGGCCGTCACCGGACCCGCGAAGTCTGGGGGAAGGGGCAGGAATTCGCCATTTGGGACAATTCCAACTTTCAATATTACAACGCCCAGGAAAAGGTCCTGAATTCGACCTTGGTCGAATTCACTCAAGGGCCCGAAGCGGAAAATGGCGACGTTTCGGCGACGGTGACCTTTACCGACCACGGCTCGATGATAACGCTAACGCTGCAAAAGTAACTCGGCGAAGCGCCGCGTTACGGCTGATTCAGCCTAAACGCATCGCGATCTAGCAGATCGCGATCCAAGCCTCGCTCGTCGGCATCTTGGCCGGTCAATGCCTGGCGCAGCTTTTGGAGCGCGCGGCACTCGATCTGGCGCACGCGTTCTTTCGAAATACCGAATCTGGCGCCGAGCGATTCCAGCGTCGCGGCCTCATCCGCGAGCTGGCGATGGCGCACGATGTCGAGCTCACGCGGGTTGAGCTGCCGCAAGGCTTCCGCGAGCCGGGCGATCCGCCTGTCCGCATCGATCGCATCTTCGGCAAGCGCGTCCGGCAAGGGCCGCTCGTCGGCGAGGAGGTCGAGCCTCTGCGCCGCCGCGGCCGGATCGGCCTCCGACATGGAGGCATTGAGCGAAAGGTCGGAGCTTGCGAAGCGCGCGTCCATGAGTTCGACATCCGCGCGCTGCACGCCGAGCGTCCTGGCGATCTGATCGAACATGGCCGCGCCGGAATGTTGGACGGACAACTTGGCCCGCAGGCGGCGCAGATTGAAGAACAGGGCCTTTTGCGTCGAACTCGTGCCGCCGCGCACGATTGACCAATTGCGCAGGACGAAATCCTGAATCGCAGCGCGGATCCACCAAGTCGCATAGGTCGAAAACCGGACGTCGCGCGCAGGATCGAAGCGCGCCGCGGCCTGCAACAGGCCGACATGCCCCTCTTGTATGAGATCGCTGATCGGCAGCCCATAGTGGCGGAAGCGCATCGACACCGCGATGACGAGGCGCATATGCGCCTGGGTCAGGCGATGCAGCGCGCGCTCGTCATGATCATCGTGCCATCGCACGGCGAGATCCCGCTCTTCCTCGCGATCGAGAAAAGGCGCGGCTCTCGCCGCGGCAGCGAGATGGCGGTCCAAGCCGATATATTGCGCCATGAACGATCCTCGATTGGCACGGCCGCCCGACCGCAAGACCTCACGGCAAATAAACGTGCCAATAGCGACGCGGGTTCCCGGCACCATGCCGCGGCGCAATGAGATTGTCTGCTTAATCCGTGACGATTTTGTAATGTTCGCCCGTCGGCAGAGGTCCGGCGCTCGTCAAGCCATTGATCAGCTCGAAATGTTCGAGCGGATGATCGGCGACCGCCATCTTGTTACTCAGGCTTTCGACCGTGTCGCCGGGCTGAGCGGTGACAATGACGATGCGCAGCGGCTTTACGTCTTGGGCTTCTTCCGGCGTCGTCCTGCGGAACGATTCGATCGAGGCGCGGAAACGCTTCTCCGCATCCGCATCGAGATTGCGGATCGCGAAGATGAGGCGGTAGACCTGATCGCCCTGGAAGCGGATGACTGCGACGCGGAAATTCCATTCGCCGGCGCGGGCGCTCGCCGTCACCGCCGGCATTCCGTTGACAGTGAGCGTTTCGATCGTGCTCGGCAGCAGTCCGTCGATCCAGCCTGAGGAAATATAGCTCTCGAGCGTGACCGAGGTCTCGAGCCGCACCGAGTCGAGCCGCAAAGCCTCGCGGCCGCCCGCCTTGACGCCAAGCACGGCCTGCGCCGAATTCTCCAGCACGAAGCCGTCCGGCGCCACGAACAAGAAGCCGAGCCGCGGATGGATGAAGGTCGTCCCGCGGATCGAGCCGTCCGACGGATCATCGCCGTACATGATCCCGTCGATGGCGGCGAGATAGGCGGTGCGATCGGTAATGCCGGTGCCAGGCGGACCGTACTCCTGCGCCACCTGCTGCGCACGCGCGACACGCGCCGGTGTCGAAGGATGCGTGGCCAGAAGATCGGGCTTGGAGACGTCCGACCCCTGGCCGAAGAGGCTCGCGCGCAAGCCACTGTCGCGGCCGAGCGTCGTCAGGAAGCGCGCCGCGGCATAGGGATCATAGCCCGCCTTGGCCATCACGCGGATACCGATCTCGTCGGCCTCCAATTCCTGCTGGCGGGAGAAACTCGCGAGCGTGCGCCGCTCGACCGCCTCGACCTCTTGGCCCTTCTGCCGGCTCTCAATCACCGCCGCCGCCTGGCTGATGAGCGCTGCGCGCTTTTCCTCTTCCTCGCGGAGCGCGGCATGGCGCGCGGTGATGTGGCCGATCTCGTGCGCCATGACGGCGGCAACCTCGGAGGCGTCATTGGCCAAAGCCAAAAGGCCGCGCGTGACATAGATCCGGTCCGGCGCCATGGCGAAAGCATTGACCACCGGCGAATTGAGGATCGTCACCTGATAGGGCTGCTCGGGATTGTCGCCCGCCTTCGCCAATTTGAGCAGAATTCCATTCACAAATTGCTCGGCCGAGGCGTCGTGATATTCGCCGCCGAACAGCGCGATCATCTTCTGATTTTCGGCCGAGGCTGGTGTCTCGACCCCGAGCGTGCGCGGCGCCGCGGCCGGAACCTCGACCTGGATCGGCTTTTCGCCCTGCTCCTCGACTTCCGCGCAAGCACCAAGCGCAAAGGCCAACGCCAGCGCGACCAGGCGCCAGCCGGAGACGGCGGATTTGCGCGGCAAGCGGAGCATTAAATGCGAACCTTCATTGAGGCTTTTCGTCCGGATCAGCAGCTTTCGCCTCAACAGGTTGGCCCGCGCCCGAAGCGCCTTCGGCCGGGGGAACGAATTCTACCGACGCGGGGTCCGATACTGCAATCTGTGGTCCAAATCGCAGGTCCAAAAGGCCACGCACACGGATTCGCTTGCCGATAAGAGCATGAACGTCAAAACCCGCCCGCTCAAATATCTTGACGTCGCGTTGCAGGATCGTGACCGCGAACCCGCCGCTGCCGCGCGGCCCGAACAGCAGATAGCTGCGCCTCGGCCGCACATCGACGTCGCTCACCCTGCCTTCGACAATCACATTGCTTGCCGCTTTTTCCGCGAAGGCGCCCGTATCCGTCGCCGCGACGACGGCATAATAGGGATCTTGCCAAAGGCCGCTGTGGCGCGCGCGGGCATCGGCCTCAGCGGCAAGGAAAGTGGCTTGGCAAGGGTGCGCTTCGGGCTCCGGCATGAAACGTCCGTATCCAAGTGTCAATAAAAGCGCTGCGAGCGACGGCCGGGCTGCGCTATTTGCCGCGGGCGGCAGGAAGGCGAAAACCGGAATACGGTCCCAGCGGTCTGGCGTCCGCGCCAGCGGAATGAAGCCAATAGCGCCGGGAATCACCTTGGCGAAGACATCGCGCGCAATCGTGTCGAAATCCGGATTGTCCGGCGTCGGACGCAGCGGCTCGAAACCCGCGAGGCGCAGGATCCGGCCATCCTTCAAGTGCACTTCGAGCCGCTGGTCGACCGAGGCGACGGCGGCCTCTTCAATGCCGACCCCAGGACAGACCGAAGCCGCCAGGCTTGGCACTGCCGCGGTCGGCGCCGCCAAACTTGGCAGCGCGGCGAAGAGAAGCGCAGCGGCGGCAGCCTGTCGCTGGAACGTGTCATCCTCTCATGGTAAGGCAAATCGTGCCGCGGCGCAGCCGAAGCCAGTCCCGGTAGCTCAGCAGGATAGAGCAGCGGTTTCCTAAACCGCAGGTCAGGGGTTCGACTCCCTTCCGGGACGCCAATGCTTCGGTCGGCCGGCGACGTTCACTCGCCTGCCGTGACGCGGTACTTCGAGAACTCGAAGCTGACGCCGGGCTTGGGCACATTGTTATCGGTCTGTATATAGACGCCGAATTGCAGTGGCGTGGTGGGCACCTGGACCCGGACCTTCTGCAAGTCCACGCCATTGAGCGACACCGAGATCAGCGAGCCCTTGACGACGGCGCGCAAGGTCACGACGGAGCCCGGTTTGGGGGCAAGCGAGGGACGGCTAAGATTGCTGATCTGCGTCCAATTGCCCGAGACCTTGCGGTAAAGCTGAATGCCGCCGGAGCTGTCGACCTGGAAGACGACAAACGTATTGGCGTCCTTCGCCAGGAAGGCAAGACCGATGTAAGCGAGATTGTTCGCGGCCGGTGAACTCGGCAGCGTGCCCTCGACGCAATAGTCGCCATCGGTGGCATTGAACGTGTTGTTCAGATAGACCCAAGAGCTGTTGGGCGCATAGAGCTTCAAGGTCAGGCCAGTCTTGCCAAGCGACGCATCGGGATCGGTCGGCCAACCGCCGGTATTGTCGGCGAAACTATCAGCAAAAATCTCGTTGCCCTTTTGCAAGCTCGCGCAATCAGCGTAGGCCGCCGTCGACAACACCAGGAACGCCGCAACGGCTTGAAAGACGCGCGTCATCCGCAACCCGTTCGAAACGAATTTCAACATGAACATCTCCTACACGTCTTAAACAATTTGACGGACGCCGGTGGCTCCGACAAACGTCCGGACGAAGCTTAGTAGAGCTTTCGCGCCGGCGCTAGCCGCATGGCGCGATCGCATTCACGCATGACATTTTCATAAAATCTGGGGCGGCGTCTTTGCCCGAGATCAAGCGCCGTGCAAGAGAATTTGGCGGGTGCGCGAGTCGCCAAGGCCGGAAAAATATTTTTGCAGCGCCGCATCGAAAAGCGCGGGATCGTCCGCTACCGCACCAAAAAGAGTCATGGACGAGCGGAATTTGAGATCATCCGGGCTGCCGAAAATCTCTTGCGCCGAGCGGCCCTCGATCCCGAGCACCAGATCCGTGCACGCGCAAAGCCGCGGGCCGAGCAGCGGATGCGCCAGATAGGCGCTTGCTTCCGTGGCGGAACCGATCGCGTAAAGCCGCGCCATCGGGCTGTGGCCGAGACCGGCGATCTGCGGGAAGACGAACCACATCCAATGCGTCGCCTTGCGCCCGGCGCGCAGCTCCGCGCAGACCTCGCCATAGACCGGCGCCTGCGCGTCAACGAAGCGCTGGAGGTTGAAGGCGTCCGGCATCCGCGCTCAGAACCGAGGCGGCGTCAGCGCCGCCGCATGCGCCTTCGCCGCCAGCGGCAGAAATTCGCCCGAGACCTCGTCGAGACCGAAGAGCCGGCCGTCGGCGACGCCGAAATAGGCGCCATGCAGGGCCAGCTCCCCCGCCGCCTCGGCCTCGCGCACATAGGGGAAGGTGCGCAGATTGGCGAGCGATTCGATGATCGCGGCGCGGCCGAGCTCTTCAGCATAGACGGCGGCCGGCGTCGCGCGCGGGCCGATTTTGGCCGCCGCCGCGCCGAGCAGCGAGATCCATTGGCCGATGAAATCGCCCGGCGCGAGCTCAACGTCCGCGCCGGACTGCGTCTCGACATAGGCGCGCACGCCGCCGCACATGGCATGCCCCATGACGACGACATGGGCGACCTTCAGCATCTTCACCGCATATTCGAGCGCCGCCGATGTGCCATGGCGCTCCCCGTCCGGCTCGTAGGGCGGAACCAGATTGGCGATATTGCGCAGGACGAAGATTTCGCCCGGGTCGGCATCGAAGATCACCTCCGGCGAGACGCGCGAATCACAGCAGCCGACGAGCAGAACTTTCGGGCTTTGGCCGCGGTCGGCGAGTTCGCGATAGCGATCCTGCTCGCGCCGGAAGCGGCCGCGCAGAAAGACCTCGTAGCCCTCGATCAGGCGAGCTGGCAAAAGCCGGCCCGTGTCCCTGGCGCTCATCTCGTCCATTGCGTTCTCCCGGCCCATAGGTATGAAGTTTTTGTTGCAGCTTCTGCGGAATCGCGCGCCGATCGGCAAGCGGAGCCGTTTATGGCACTGCAAAAAAGTTGCGGCACGTTAGCGCAGTTTTCGTCCGGCTCGCAGCGCGACGCAAAACCGCAGCGGCGCTGATTTGTCATGTGATCCCGTGCAGAAAACTGCCCAAGCCGCAAGCCCCCGGCGCGATTCCGCAACGCGAAAAAGGTGCTCTGCGACAATAGCTTCACGCGTCCCGGCCGCTTTGCTATCTGGCGAAGGCCGATAAACTCGGCTAACGAACTTTTTAGATGTCGCCGCGCGAAGGAGTTTGTCGGTAATGGATATTCATGAGTATCAGGCCAAGCAATTGTTGGCGCAGTACGGCGTCGCTGTTGCGCCCGGCGCCGTCGCTTTCACGCCGGAGCAGGCGGTCTATGTCGCAACCGAACTTGGCGGTTCGCGTTGGGCGGTGAAGGCGCAAATCCATTCCGGCGCCCGCGGCAAGGCCGGCGGCATCAAACTGTGCTCGCATTATAAGGAAGTACGCCAAGCCGCGCAGGACCTCATCGGCAAGCGGCTGGTCACCACCCAGAATGCGCCCGACGGGCAGCCGGTACAGCGGGTCTATATCGAAGTCGCCACGCCCTATGAGAAGGAATTCTACCTGGGCTTCGTGCTCGACCGTAAAGCCGAGCGCGTCCGCGTCATCGCCTCGAAGCACGGCGGCATGGAGATCGAGGAGATCGTCAAGACCGATCCCAACGCAGTGATCCAGATCGTCGTCGAGCCGGCCGTCGGCCTCCAGGCCTTCCAGGCGCGCGAAATCGCCTTCCAGCTCGGCCTCAACATCAAGCAGGTCGCGCGCGCGACGACGACGATCCTCGGCGCCTATCGCGCCTTCCGCGATTGCGACGCGCTGATGCTCGAGATCAACCCGCTGGTCCTCACCGTCGACGACAACATCCTCGCCCTCGACGCGAAGATGTCGTTCGACGACAACGCCCTGTTCCGCCGCCCCAATATCGCGGCCATGCACGATTCCTCGCAGCAGGATCCGCGCGAGGCCCAGGCGGCCGAGCACAACCTCAACTACATCGGCCTCGACGGCGAGATCGGCTGCATCGTCAACGGCGCCGGCCTCGCCATGGCGACGATGGACATGATCAAGCATGCCGGCGGCAGCCCGGCGAACTTCCTCGACGTCGGCGGCGGCGCCTCGCCCGAGCGTGTCGCGACCGCCTTCCGCCTCGTCCTCTCGGACGAGAACGTGAAGAGCGTGCTGGTCAACATCTTCGCCGGTATCAACCGCTGCGACTGGGTCGCCGAAGGCGTCGTCCAGGCGGTGAAGGAAACCGAGATCAAGGTGCCGCTGGTCGTTCGCCTCGCCGGCACCAATGTCGAAGCCGGCCGCAAGATCATCAAGGAAAGTGGCATCCCGATTATCAGCGCTGAGACCTTGGGCGAAGCGGCGGCCAAAGCCGTTGCCGCCTGCCGCGACTACAAGGCCTCACACGCCGCCGCACAATGAGGAACGCACAATGAGTATTCTGATCGACGAGAAAACCCGGATTATCGTACAGGGCCTGACCAGCGAAAAGGCGACCTTCCACGCCAAGGATATGATCGCCGCGGGCAGCAACATCGTCGGCGGCGTCGTGCCCGGTAAGGGCGGGCGCACCCATATCGGCCTTCCCGTGTTCAACACGGTGAAGGAAGCGGTACGTGAAGTCGGCGCCGAGGCCTCGATCACCTTCGTTGCGCCGGCCTTCGCCGCCGACGCGATCATGGAATGCGCCGATGCCGGGCTCAAGCTCGTCTGCTCGATCACCGACGGCATCCCGGCGCAGGACATGATGCGCGTCAAGCGCTACCTGATGCGCTATCCGAAGGAGAAGCGCACGATGATGGTCGGCCCCAACTGCGCCGGCATCATTAGCCCCGGCAAGGCGATGCTCGGCATCATGCCGCCGCACATCTATATGCGCGGCTCGGTCGGCGTCATCTCCCGCTCCGGCACGCTCGGCTATGAAGCGGCGGCGCAGATGAAGGCGCTCGGCATCGGCATCACCACCAGCGTCGGCATCGGCGGCGATCCGATCAATGGCAGCTCCTTCCTCGATCATCTCGCGCTCTTCAACAATGACGACGAGACCGAAGCCGTGCTGATGATCGGCGAAATCGGCGGCCCGCAGGAAGCCGAAGCCGCGGCCTGGGTGAAGGACAATATGACAAAGCCGGTCGTCGGCTTCGTCGCCGGCCTCACCGCCCCGAAGGGCCGCCGCATGGGCCATGCCGGCGCCATCATCTCGGCCGCTGGCGACAGCGCCGCCGAGAAGGCCGAGATCATGCGCTCCTTCGGCCTCACCGTGGCACCGAGCCCGAGCGAATTCGGCGCCACGATGGCGCAGGTTCTGGCCAAGAGCCAGGCTTCGCACCGCGTATCGGCCTAAGCGGCCACGCCCTCGTTTCATCAGCGCGGGATGGGTGCGAAGAGCGCATCCGTCCCGCCTTTGCTTTGTTCATACTGAGAAGGGACGACCCATGAGCTTCACCCTGGTGGAGCAGGCGCGCGCGCGCCTGCAGCGTTCGGAATTGGCGGTGCCTGGCTCGAACCCCGGCATGTTCGAGAAGGCGGCAAAATCGAAAGCCGATATCATCTTCCTCGATTGCGAAGATGCCGTCGCGCCCGACGACAAGGAGCAGGCGCGCAAGAACATCATCGCCGGCCTCAACGATATCGATTGGGGCACGAAGACGATGATGTTGCGCATCAACGGCCTCGACACCCATTACATGTATCGCGACGTGGTCGATATCGTCGAAGCCTGCCCGCGGCTCGACATGATCCTGATCCCCAAGGTCGGCGTGCCGGCCGACGTCTACGCCGTCGACATGCTCGTCACGCAGATCGAGGCGGCGAAGAAGCGCGAGAAGCGCATCGGCTTTGAAGTGCTGATCGAGACCGCGCTCGGCATGGCCAATGTCGAAGCGATCGCGCAATCGAGCAAAAGGCTCGAGGCGATGAGCTTCGGCGTCGCCGACTACGCTGCCTCGACCCGCGCGCGGACCACCGTCATCGGCGGCGTCAACCCCGATTACGGCGTGCTGACCGACAAGGATGCCGATGGCCAGCGCCAATATTTCTGGGCCGACCAGTGGCACGCCGCGCAGACGCGGATGATGGTCGCTTGCCGCGCCTATGGCCTGCGCCCGATCGACGGCCCGTTCGGCGATTTCTCCGACCCCGACGGCTATAAGGCCGCCGCCCGCCGCGCCGCCGTGCTTGGTTACGAGGGCAAATGGGCGATCCATCCCTCGCAGATCGATCTCGCCAACGAGGTCTTCACGCCGTCGGAAGCGGAAGTCACCAAGGCGCGCCGCGTGGTCGAGGCGATGCAGCAGGCGGCCAAGGAAGGCAAGGGCGCCGTTTCGCTCGACGGCCGGCTGATCGACATTGCCTCGATCCGCATGGCCGAGGCGCTGCTCGCCAAAGCCAAGGCCGTCACCGGCTAAAAAGGGCCCAAAATCGCACTTGTTCCGGCGCAAAATCGCGCCGGAACCGGAGCATGATCGCTTTTGCGCACGATGCTCTAACGCGCCATAATGGCCGCATGACCAACTTTAC
>JARLIV010000169.1 GCA_031291555.1 Methylovirgula sp.
CCTGGCGAATTTCCTCGAACTCGCGCGGGAGTGGAATGCGGCGCGCGCCGCTGTCTGATCTCTGGTCCGCGAAATCTACGCTGAGGCCGTCTCTCCCGCCGCATAAGGGCCGCAGCGCTTGGACGAACCGATCGATTTTCTCGCCGACGGCGCTCCGCCCAGCGAACTCTTCGGCCATCCGAAGGGCTTGAGCGTCCTTTTCGCGACGGAAATGTGGGAGCGCTTTTCCTATTACGGGATGCGCGCCCTGCTCGTCCTCTACATGACCAAATATCTGCTGCTGCCCGGCCATGCCGAGCAGGTGTTGGGGCTCGCCACGCTCCGGCGCGGGCTCGAGGCGCTGTTCGGGCCGCTGGCCTTGCAGCCGCTGTCCTCGCAGATCTACGGCTTCTACACCGCGCTCGTCTATGCGACGCCAATCCTCGGCGGCCTCCTCGCCGATCGCGTGCTCGGCCAGCGCCGCACCGTCATCATCGGCGCCGTGCTGATGGCGCTTGGCCATTTCATGATGGCCTTCGACCATCTCTTTCTCGTCGCGCTGCTGGCGCTGTTCCTCGGCTCGGGCGCCTTCAAGCCCAATATCTCGACGCAGGTCGGCGGGCTCTATCCGCAGGGCGACAGGCGGCGTGACCGCGCCTTCTCGATCTTCTATGTCGGCATCAATATCGGCGCGTTTTTCGCGCCGCTTGTCTGCGGCACCTTGGGCGAAGGGGGCGGCTGGCATTATGGTTTCGCCGCGGCCGGCGTCGGCATGGTGATCGGCCTTTGCATCTATCTTTACGGCCTGCGCCACCTGCCGCCCGATGCCAAAACCCAAACTCAAGCCCAAGCCGCGCCCCTCGCATCGCACCTCAGCGGCGAGGAATGGCGCAGCCTTCTCGTTCTGCTCGTGCTCTTTGTGCCAAGCCTTCTATTCTGGGCGGTCTATGAACAGCAGGGCAATACGATCACGCTCTGGGCCAATGCCGAAGTGGACCGCAGCATTGGGCTCTTCGGCTGGCACACGGAAATCCCGACGACCTGGTTTCTCGCGATCAATCCGTTCCTGATCTTCGCCTTCACGCCGCTTATCGTCGCCCTTTGGACACGGCAGGCGGCGCGGCGGCGCGAACCGTCAAGCATCATGAAAATGGCCATCGGCTGTTTCGGCGGGGCGCTCGCCTATCTCGTCCTTGCGCTTGCGGCCTGGCATAGCGGGGCGGGCAAGGCGAGCTGGCTCTGGCTTCTCGCTTTTTTCACAATCCTGACATTGGGCGAGCTTTATCTTTCGCCGGTCGGCCTCTCTTTGGTGACGAAGCTCGCGCCGGCGCGGATGCTCTCGCTCATCATGGGGTTCTGGCTGGCGACGAACTTCATCGGCAATTTTCTCTCCGGCTGGCTCGGCAGCTTCTGGAGCGCCATGAGCCGGACCAGCTTTTTCCTGACAGCGGCCGCAATTGCGGCTATCGCCGGGCTCGTGATCCTCGCCTGCGCCGGGCCCCTCGCCAAAATCACTGGTGAGATCACCGGAGAGATCACGAGCGAGCGAGAGGCCGGTTGAACCCTTGCGCTTTGCGGCGCGCCAGAGCAATGAGACACTATGGACGCCTTCAAACCCCTGCTTGCGAAAATTGCGACGGGCGCGAGCCTCAGCCGCAGCGAGGCGGAATATGCCTTCAATCTGCTGCTCGGCGGCGGGGTGACGGCGGCGCAGACCGGCGCCTTCCTCATGGGCCTGCGCGTGCGCGGCGAGACGGTTGACGAAATTACCGGCGCGGTCGGCGCCATGCGGACCAAGATGCTGCCGGTCGCGGCGCCGCCCGATGCGATCGACATCGTTGGCACCGGCGGCGACGGCCACAGCACCTATAATGTGTCGACCCTCGCCGCTTTGATCGTCGCCGCCTGCGGCGTGCCGGTCGCCAAGCATGGGAACCGCGCCGCTTCGTCGAAGTCCGGCTCCAGCGATGTCCTCACCGCGCTCGGCGTCAAGATCGGCCTTGCGCCGGACGAGGTCGAGCTTTGCCTGCATGACGCGGGCATCGGCTTCATGACCGCGCCCGTACACCATGCCGCGATGCGACACGTCAACCAGATCCGCAGCGAACTCGGCACGCGGACCTTGTTTAACCTGCTCGGCCCGCTGGCCAATCCTGCGCGGGTCAAACGGCAATTGCTCGGTGTCTTTGCCAAGAACTGGTTGGAGCCATTGGCCGATGTGCTGCGGAACCTCGGCTCCGAGCGCGTCTGGCTCGTCCATGGGGCCGATGGGCTCGACGAAGTGACGATCACCGGGCCGACCTATGTCACGGCGCTGGAGAACGGCGCGATCCACTCCTTCATCATCACCCCCGAAGACGCCGGATTGAAGCGCGCGAGCCTTGAGGACATCAAAGGCGGCGATGCCGCGCATAATGCCGCCGCCCTTAACGCCGTGCTGCATGGGGCGCGGAACGCCTATCGCGACATTGCGGTGTTCAATGCCGCAGCAGCGCTCGTCGTTGCTGAAAAAGCCGCCGACTTGCGCGAAGGCGCGGCCCAGGCCGCTACCGCCCTCGATGCTGGACGCGCCGCCGAGGTGCTTGCCCGGCTGATCAAAGCGTCGCATGGCGCCGACGCCAGGGCCTGATATGGGGAACCCCCTGATATTTTGCCCGCGCGCGGCTTCGTGGCAGACTAGGCCGGTCGCAGAGCGACGGGGGAGGACAAAGGCAGGCCCATGGCCGATATTCTGAACCAGATCGAAGCCTATAAGCGCAAAGAGATCGTCGAGGCGAAATTGCGGATGCCGCTCTCGACACTGGAACGCCGGATCGAGAACCACGACCCGCCGCGCGGCTTCGTCCACGCCATAGAGGCCAAGCTTGCGGAAGGGCGTTTCGCGCTCATCGCCGAAGTCAAGAAGGCAAGTCCCTCCAAGGGCCTGATCCGCGCCGACTTCGACCCGCCGCTGCTCGCCAAGGCCTATGAAACGGGTGGCGCGGCCTGTCTTTCCGTCCTGACCGACACGCCTTCCTTCCAAGGCTCGCTCGATTATCTCGAAGCCGCACGCAAGGCCGTCCGGCTCCCGGCGCTGCGCAAGGATTTCCTCTTCGATCCCTATCAGGTCTACGAGGCGCGCGCCTATGGCGCCGATTGCGTCCTCATCATCATGGCCTGCGTCACGGACGAGGAAGCCAAAAGGATCAACAAGACCGCGCACGATCTGCGGCTCGACGTGCTGGTCGAAGTGCATGACGAAGCCGAACTGCAACGTGCGCTCGAACTCGAGACGAAGCTCCTCGGCATCAACAACCGCGATCTGCGCACGTTCGAGACGAAGCTCGAGACCTGCGAGCGGCTTGCAGAGAAAATTCCTTCCGACCGTATCGTGGTCGCCGAAAGCGGCATTGCCAACCACGACGATTGCCTGCGCCTGCACAAATCCGGCATCGACACCTTCCTCGTCGGCGAAAGCCTGATGCGGCGGAAGGACGTGACGGCGGCGACACATGCGCTGCTCTGTGGCGATGACGCGGAGCGACATGCAACACCGCGCAAAGCACACGGCTGACGATGGGCGAGCTCACCCATCTCGCCGAGACCGGCGAAGCCCATATGGTCGATGTCTCGGGAAAGCCGGCGACCGATCGCGTTGCGCGCGCCGAGGGCCGCGTCGTCATGCACCACGAGACTCTCGCGCTCGCCCTCTCGGGCAATGCCAAGAAGGGCGATGTCTTCGCCGCGGCGCGCATCGCCGGCATTATGGCGGCGAAGAAGACGGCCGATCTCATCCCGCTTTGCCACCCGCTGGCACTGACCAAGGTGACGGTCGAGGTCGAGCCCGACCCGGCCCTGCCGGGCCTGCGCGTTTTTGCCGAAGCCAAGGTCAGCGGCCAGACCGGCGTCGAGATGGAGGCCTTGACGGCGGTCTCCATCGCCTGCCTCACGATCTATGACATGCTCAAGGCCGCGGACCGCGCGATGCGAATCGAAGGCGTTGAACTCATTGAAAAATCGGGCGGCAAATCCGGCCCTTTCCGGCGCGATGGCTGAACTCGTGGGAGCCTCCGATCTCCTGCCCGTCGGCGAAGCGCGGGCGCGCGTCCTCGCGAACCGGGGCGCGCGCGGCACCGAGCGTGTCCCGCTCGCCCAGGCGCTCGGGCGTACCTTGACCGAACCGCTCGTCGCACGGCGCACGCAACCGCCGTTCGCCGCCTCCGCCATGGACGGTTTCGCGGTCCGCGCCGCCGATCTCGCAAGCCTGCCGGCACGATTGAAGGTGATCGGCGAAAGCGCCGCGGGACATGGCTTTGACGGCAGCGTCGCGCCGGGGGAGGCCGTGCGCATCTTTACCGGCGCGCCAGTGCCGCCCGGCGCAGATTCCGTGCTCATGCAGGAGGATACGACGCTCGACGGCGACATCGTCACCGCGCAGCGGACGATCGCCGTGGGCCGTCACATCCGTACCGCCGGCGTCGATTTCTCTGCAGGCGAAAGCCTGCTGCCGGCCGGCACGCGGCTCGGCCCGATCGACATCGCCCTCGCCGCCGCGATGGGCCATGCCGAGGTGGCTGTGGCGCGAAAACCCCGCGTGGCGATCCTCGCCACTGGCGACGAGCTGGTACAGCCCGGCCAGGCGACTCGTCCCGATCAGATCATCACCTCCAATTCCTTCGCCGTCGCCGCTTTTGTCACGCAGAACGGCGGCGAGCCCATCGATCTCGCCATTGCGGGCGATGATTTTGCCGCGCTCGAAGCCGGCGTCCTCGCCGCGCGCAAAGCCCAAGCCGACGTGCTGGTAACGCTCGGCGGCGCCTCGGTCGGCAAGCACGATCTTGTCCGTTCGGCTCTGGCCAATGAGGGGATGGAGTTGAGCTTCTGGCGTATCGCCATGCGGCCAGGCAAGCCGCTGATCCACGGCCGGCTCGGCAACATGCTGATCCTCGGCCTGCCGGGCAATCCCGCCGCCTCGATCGTCTGCAGCCTGTTGTTTCTCGTGCCGCTGGTGCGCGCGCTCAGCGGCGATCCGCGCGCCGCGGAAGATCCGAGCGAGCCGGCGATTCTTGGCGCGCCTGTCCAGGCAAACGGCCAGCGCGAGGATTATCCGCGCGCGACGCTCAAGCAGAGCGAGACCGGCCTGCCCGTGGCGACGCCCTTTACGCTGCAGGATTCATCGCTGTTGCGCATTTTCGCCCAATCGCAATGCCTACTGGTGCGTCCGCCCTATGCCCCGGCGGCCGAAGCCGGCGAATCCTGCCGGGTCATCAAGCTGTCAGCGGCTCTGCGCTAAATCGCACCCGTCGCATCAGATTGACAGGCTAGAAAGACCGCCTAAGTTCGCGCGTCAGGATCGCCTGACAAGAGCGCCAGCAGGGAGAAATGATCATGGGTCACATTATCTGGATCATTGTCATTGGCTTCGTTGCAGGCCTCTTGGCGCGCTGGTTCTCGCCAGCGCCAAACAATCCAAGCGGCTTCATTCTCACCACCCTGCTCGGCATCGCCGGCGCCTTTCTGGCGACCTTCATCGGCCAGTCGATCGGCTGGTATCGCCTCGATCAAGGCGCGAGCTTCGTCGGTGCGACAATCGGTGCCGTCGTC
>JARLIV010000030.1 GCA_031291555.1 Methylovirgula sp.
ACCAAGAAGCTCGACGCCGGCGCGACACTCGCCACGATCGCCGCGTCCGACGGTAATCTGCCAGTCAAGCATATCGATAAGATCACGCGCCTCGATTCGAAGGGCCTCTCGCGCGACCTGCTCGACGAGGTCTTCAACCGCGGCATCGGAAAGGCCGGATCGGCCGAGGCGCAAGATGGCGGGCGCATCGTGTTCAAGGTCGTGAGCGGCGTCGTGCCGCCGCTCAGCGCTTCGACGTTCAACTTCGGCAGCGTCATCGATCAGATGAAGACGGCGCTCAACGACGACACGACGGGGCAATTCGTCACGCAACTCGAAACCCGGCTCGGCACGCGGATCAATTCGCAGATCTGGCAGTCCCTCTCCGGCGCGTCGGCGGATCAGCAGTGACGGCATGATTACGCCCGCTTTCGACACCTTCGCCGCGCGTTACGAGTCGGGCGCGCCGGTGCTGCTTTCGAGCCGCCTTGTCGGCGATCTCGAAACGCCGGTCGCGGCGTTTATGAAATTGTCCGCCGGTCGCGGCGGCCGCCTCTTTTTGCTCGAATCCGCCGAAGGCGGCGGCGCGCGCGGCCGCTATTCGATGATCGGTCTCGATCCCGATATCGTCTGGCGCTGCCAAGGCGATCGCGCCGAAATCAACCGCACGGCGCTGACCGACCTTGCCGCTTTCGCGCCCTGCGAAGCGCCGCCGCTCGATGCCTTGCGCGCGCTCATCGCCGAATCGCGGATCGATGCGCCGGAAGGTCTGCCGCCGATGGCGGCGGGCATTTTTGGTTACCTCGGCTACGATATGGTGCGGCAGATGGAGCGACTGGCGCCGCCAAAGCCCGATCCGATCGGCGTGCCGGACGCGATCATGCTGCGCCCGACGATCATGGTCGTCTTCGACAGCGTGACCGACGAGATTTTCGTGGTGACGCCGGTGCGGCCCGCGCCGAATGTCGGCGCCAAGGGCGCCTATGAAAAAGGGCTCGAACGCATCGAGGCGATCGTCGCGACGCTCGAAGCACCGCTGCCGCGCGGCGCCGCCGATCTCGACGCCGACGCGCAGGCGATAAGCCCTGTGTCGAACACCTCCGAGGCGCGCTTTCACGAGATGGTCGAGAAAGCGAAGGATTACATCCGCGCCGGCGATATTTTTCAGGTCGTGCTGTCGCAGCGTTTTACTGCGCCTTTCGCCCTGCCCGCCTTCGCACTCTACCGCGCGCTGCGCCGCGTGAACCCCGCGCCCTTCCTCTGCTATCTCGATTTCGGCACCTTCCAGATCGTCTGTTCGAGCCCTGAGATTCTCGTGCGTGCGCGCAGCGGCAAGGTGACGATCCGGCCCATCGCGGGCACACGCTGGCGCGGCAAGACCGCAGTTGAGGACGCGCGGCTCGCCGCTGATCTCCTCGCCGACGAGAAGGAGCGCGCCGAACATCTGATGCTGCTCGACCTCGGCCGCAACGATGTCGGCCGCGTCGCCAAGATCGGCAGCGTCGCCGTGACGGAGAAATTCGTCATCGAGCGCTACAGCCATGTGATGCACATCGTCTCGAATGTCGAAGGCGAGCTCGATGCCTCGCACGACGTGATCGACGCGCTCTGCGCGGGCTTCCCGGCCGGCACGGTCTCCGGCGCGCCGAAGGTGCGGGCGATGGAGATCATCGACGAATTGGAGACGGACAAGCGCGGCATCTATGCCGGCGCCATCGGCTATTTCGGCGCCAACGGCGACATGGATACCTGCATCATCCTGCGCACGTCTGTGGTGAAGGACGGCAAGATGCATGTGCAAGCAGGCGCCGGCGTCGTCTATGATTCCGACCCCGCCTATGAACAGCGCGAGACGGTCAACAAGGCGCAGGCCTTGTTCCGTGCGGCGGAAGAGGCCGTGCGCTTCGCCGCGCGCGCAAAGCGCGGGCAATAAGGCCTCCGCGCGCGTCATGCGCGAGCTTGACCCGCGCATCCAGACCTAAATATCGATAGTTAATCTAGTAATGATCGTATCGCCTGGATGGCCGGATCAAGTCCGGCCATGACGGAGAGCCGAGCTGTAAAAGCACAACATGTTTGATCTTGCGCATTCTTGACGCGCGCACTCGAAAATAGGCTTTTGCATCCGATATGGAGCTGGGGGCGCATCATTGCGAGGATTAGCCATGGCTCAGCTTGAAACACTCACCATTCCCGGCACACAGCTCAAGCCGACGCGGGTCGCGCTCGGCACCTGGGCGATCGGCGGCTGGATGTGGGGCGGCAGCGACGATGCGGATTCGATCCGCACCATCCAGAGCGCCGTCGATCGCGGCATCAATATCATCGATACCGCGCCGGTCTACGGCTTCGGCCATTCCGAGGAGATCGTCGGCCGCGCGCTGGCCGAGGGCGGACGCCGGCAGAAGACGATCATCGCCACCAAGGTCGCGTTGGAATGGAAGGACGGCAAGATTTTCCGCAACGCCAGCAAGGCGCGGATCGAAAAAGAGATCGAAGATTCTCTGCGCCGGCTCCAAACCGACGTGATCGATATCTACCAGGTGCATTGGCCGGATACGGCGACGCCGATCGCCGAGACCGCCGAGACGCTCGGCAAATTGTTCAAGGCGGGAAAAATCCGCGCCATCGGCGTCAGCAATTTCAATGTCGCGCAGATGGAGGCTTTCCGCGCCGTCGCGCCGCTGCACACGATCCAGCCGCCGCACAATCTCTTCGAGCGCGGCGCGGAACAGGATGTGCTGCCCTATGCCGCCAAGAACGACATCGCAACGCTCGCCTATGGCTCGCTCTGCCGTGGCCTTCTCACCGGCAAGATCAACGCCAATTCGACGTTCGGGGGCGACGACCTGCGCCGCAACGATCCCAAGTTCAAGCCGCCGCGCTTGGCGCAATATCTCGCCGCCGTCGCCGCGCTCGACGCTTTCGCCAAGAAGAATTACGGCAAGAGCGTGCTCGATCTTGCCGTGCGCTCGGTGCTCGATCGCCAGCCGCTCAGCATCGCGCTCTGGGGCGCGCGCCATCCCGGTCAACTCGATCCGGTCGCCGAAATTTCCGGCTGGAAGCTCGACGCCGCAGCGCTCGCCGAGATCGACAAGATTTTGGCCGAGAACATCAAGGATCCGGTTGGGCCGGAATTCATGGCCCCACCGGTGCGGCAGGCGGCCTGATTTGGCCTCGAGGGGGTACCGTCATACGCGGGCTTGACCCGCGTATCCAATCGGGCGTTTCTGGTGATAAAGCGCATGCGCCTGAATGGCCGGGTCGAGCCCGGCCATGACGCGCACAAAGGCAAGCCTTGACCTCATGCCCCTTGCAGCCCAAAAGAGCGTGAGAGGATCGAGGAAATGCCTGCCGTCACCCTGATCGACAATTACGACAGCTTCACCTTCAATCTGGTGCATTACCTCGGCGAATTGGGCGCCGAGGTGAAAGTGTATCGCAACGACAAGGTGAGCGTCGCCGATGTGATCGCCGCGCGGCCGGACGCGATCGTGCTCTCGCCCGGCCCCTGCACGCCGCATGAAGCCGGCATCTGCCTCGATCTCATCCGCGCGGCGAGCGCCGAAATCCCGATCTTCGGCGTCTGCCTCGGCCATCAGGCGATCGGCGAAGTGTTCGGCGGCGACGTCGTGCGCGCGCCTGTCCCGGTCCATGGCAAGATGTCGGAGATCAGCCACAAGGCGGAGACGATCTTCCGCGGCATCAATGGCCCGTTCCGCGCCACGCGCTATCATTCGCTCGTCGTCAAGCGTGAGACGCTGCCGGACGAGTTGAAGATCACGGCCGAGACGGATGGGCTGGTTATGGGCCTTTCGCACAAGTCGCGGCCGGTGCACGGCGTGCAATTCCATCCCGAAAGTATCGAGTCCGAGCACGGCCATCGCATCCTGGCGAATTTCCTCGAACTCGCGCGGGAGTGGAATGCGGCGCGCGCCGCTGTCTGATCTCTGGTCCGCGAAATCTACGCTGAGGCCGTCTCTCCCGCCGCATAAGGGCCGCAGCGCTCGCCGAGATCGACAAGATTTTGGCCGAGAACATCAAGGATCCGGTTGGGCCGGAATTCATGGCCCCGCCGGTGCGGCAAGCTGCGTAACGGTGTTCCGGGCGCACATGCCAAACGACATGAGGGCGGCTCTCTCAACCGTCATGGCCGTGCTAGTCACGGCCATCCACGCGGTGACACCGCGACTTTACTGCCATTCTTATAGCAACGTCTCGGCGTGGATGGCCGGCACAAGGCCGGCCATGACGCGCGGAGAGGTAAAGTCTTGACCTCCGGGCTCCCCGGGCCCAAAAGGCTCCCATGCCTGCCGTCACCCTGATCGACAATTACGACAGCTTCACCTTCAACCTGGTGCATTACCTCGGCGAATTGGGCGCCGAGGTGAAAGTGTATCGCAACGACAAGGTGAGCGTCGCCGATGTGATCGCCGCGCGGCCGGACGCGATCGTGCTCT
>JARLIV010000170.1 GCA_031291555.1 Methylovirgula sp.
CCAGCCGAACCATGGATTCGGCATGCTGGCTGGTAATGGCGGCGGCCTTGGCGACATCCTCGACGAAGGTCGAGGTTGCGGAGGTTCCGGAGGCGGCGGAGCGCACGTTGCGGGCGATCTCCTGCGTCGAGGCGCCCTGCTCCTGCACCGCGGAGGCAATGATCGCGGAAATCTGCTCGATCTCGCCGATCTTGGTCTGGATCGTGTCGATCGCGGTGACCGAGCTTTCCGTCGCCGCCTGCATGTCCGAGATCTGGCTGGAAATGTCTTGCGTCGCCCGCGCCGTTTGGGTCGCGAGCGTCTTGACCTCCTGGGCGACGACCGCGAAGCCGCGGCCGGCCTCGCCGGCGCGGGCCGCCTCAATCGTCGCATTGAGAGCCAGTAGATTGGTCTGCGCCGCGATCCGCGAGATGAGGCTGACGATATCGCCGACGCGGCGGGCCGCGTCGGTCAGGCGCGCCATGCCGCTCGATGTCTCGATGCTTTCGGACACCGCGCGCTTGACGACGGTGGTCGATTGGACGACCTGGCGGCTGATCTCCTCGATCGAGGCCAGCAATTCCTCGGAGGCGACGGCCACGGACGAGACATCGCCGGCGGCGTTGGAGGAAGCGACCTTGGCCTGCGATGAGCCCTCGGCGGCATTGCGCGCGCCTTCGATCATCTCTTGCGAGGCGCCTGCCATGCGCTTCGTCATCTCGGTGAGACGGGAGACGCTCGTCGACAGTTCGGCGGAAAACTTTTGCACCTTGGCGCGGATCGCCGCCTCGCGGACGAGGCGCTGCTCGCGGTTGTCGCGGTCGTGAAGTTCCGCCACGAGTTCATTGTTCTTCCGCACCGCATCGCGCAGGACGCTCAGTGCCCGCGAGATGATGCCGATCTCGTCCTTGCGCTCCGTGCCCTCGATCGCGATATCGACGTCGCCGGCGGCGAGCGCGGACATCTGCTTGGCCAGGAGATCGACCGGCTTGGCGATGGTGAAATAGGCGACAGGCGTCGAGATCAGCAGGACGAGCAGGCAGCCGAACGCCGAGCCATAGAGCAGATCGCGGCTGAGCGTCGTCGCCGATTGGTAGAGCTGCGCTGCCGCAAGGCGCGCCGTGGCCGGGTCGGCGGCGACGACGACATGCGCCAAGTCGCGCAGCTGGACCGAGGCCCAATAGGCCACCATGGCGAGAGCGACCAGAAGGCCGATGTAAAGGAGCTGCCTTAGAACCAAGCTTCGGCCAATTGAGAGATTGCCCATGAATTCGCCTCTGCCGCATCTTTTGCAGACAATATGCCGGGCGCGCTTCATGGGAAGTTAACGCAGGGTCCGGCACCCCTGGATTTTTGCCGCTTCCGGGCGCTAGAGCGTGATTTTCATCTGGCCGGAAAGCGCGCTAAGACCTCCCGGCAGTCGCAGAAGGAGCCGCCATGTCCCTCGCCGTCGCGGTCCAGATGGACCCGATCGACAAGATCAACTTCGCCGGGGATTCGACCTTCGCCTTGATGCTGGAGGCGGAAAAGCGCGGCCATGCGCTCTACCACTACACGCCCGACAAGCTAACCTGGTGCGCCCGCGGCATCACCGCCGAGGCGGCGAAAATCTCCGTGCGAGACCGGCCCGGCGACTATTTTACCCGGCAAAAGCCGGAACTTTTGGAGCTTGCCGGGGTCGATGTCGTGCTTTTGCGGCAGGATCCGCCGTTCGACCTCGGCTATATCAGCTCGACCCATCTGCTCGAGCATTTGCCGCCGCGCGTGCTGGTCGTGAACGACCCCGCGGCGGTGCGGAACGCGCCGGAAAAGCTGTTCGTGATGGAATTCGCTGAGTTCATGCCGGCGACCCTCATCAGCCGCGACAAGGCGGCCATCGCCGCTTTCCTGGAGGAGCATGGCGAGATCGTCGTCAAGCCGCTTTATGGGCACGGCGGCGCGGCGGTGTTCAAGCTCAGCCGCAAGGATCCCAATTTCGGCTCGCTCTACGACCTTTTCGCCGCGACCTTCAAGGAACCCTGGGTGGCGCAAGAGTTTTTGCCCCAGATCGCAAAGGGCGATAAACGCATTATCCTGGTCGACGGCATCGCCGCCGGCGCGGTGAACCGGGTGCCGGCGGAAAACGATATCCGTGCCAATATGGTGCGCGGCGGGGCGGCGCTGGCGACCGAACTCACCGCCCGCGAAAAGGCAATTTGCGCCGCTCTCGGGCCGGAGCTGAAAAGCCGCGGCCTATTGTTCGTGGGGATCGATGTGATCGACGGTTATCTGACGGAAATCAACGTCACCTCGCCAACGGGAATCCGCGCCATCGCCCAGACCGGCGGCCCGGATGTCGCCGCGATCATCTGGGATGCGATCGAGGCCAGGCTCCGCGAAAGGCGGCAGGAAACGCGCGCATGAGCCTCAGCGATCTCGCCCCGCCCTTGGAAAAGCCGCGCCGGAACGCCACGGCGCTTCCCCTGACGCAGCTTTTCGACCGCGCCAAAGTCGCAGCGCAGATCGCCCAGGCACAGGCCGAGGGCCTTGCGGGCAATGCGCTGCGCAAACAAGCGCTTGAACTCTTTCGCGCCGAACTCGACAGCGGCCGCGAACGCGCGCGCGAGGTCTTGTTCGCCTCCGGCGGCGGGCTCGCCTGCGCCAGCGACCTCTCCAAGCTCGAAGACGAGTTGATCCGCGCGCTTCACGATTTTTCCGTCACCTATCTCCACCCCGCGCCCGATGCGAAGGCGCCGCGCCTCGTCGTCGCCGCGGTCGGCGGCTATGGCCGCGCGACGCTCGCGCCCGGCTCCGACATCGATCTTTTGTTCCTGCTGCCCTCTGCCGAAGACGCCTGGGGTAAGCATGTCACGGAGTCGATGCTCTATCTTCTCTGGGACTTGAAGCAGAAGGTCGGCCATTCGACGCGCTCGGTCGAGGAATGCCTTATCCAATCGCGACGCGACATGACGATCCGCACCGCCTTGCTCGAAGCGCGCTTCATCCTCGGCGACGAGAAGCTCTTCGACGACATGTGCCGGCGCTTCGACAAGGAAATCGTCCACCGCAGCCCGCGCGACTTCGTCGTCGCCAAGCTCGAAGAGCGCGACACCCGCATCTCCAAGGCCGGCCAGTCGCGCTACCTCGTCGAACCCAACGTCAAGGAAGGCAAGGGCGGGCTGCGCGATCTCAATTCGCTGTTCTGGATCGCCAAATATGTCTATCGCGCGCGCCAGGCTTCCGATCTCGTCGAGGCCGGCCTGTTCACGCGGCGCGAGTACCGGCTCTTCTGCCGCTGCGAAGAATTCTTATGGCGCGTGCGCTGCCATCTGCATTTCATCACCGGCCGGGCCGAGGAAATTCTGAGCTTCGATCTGCAGCGGCCGATCGCGGCACGGCTCGGCTATGCCGGGCGCGGCGGCCTCTCCGGCGTCGAGCGCTTCATGAAGCATTACTTCCTGATCGCCAAGGAGGTCGGCGATCTGACCGCCGTGCTGAGCGCGGCGCTGGAAGAACGCCATGCCAAACCCGCCGCCGTGCTCGACCGCTTCCATATCCGCGTGCGCCGTCAGGACAAGCTGATCAAGGAATTCGGCTTCCTCATCGAGAACGGCCGCCTCAAGGCCGGGCGCCCGGATGTGCTCGATCATGACCCGATCAATATGATCCGGATGTTCTGGCTCGCCGACCGCTATGGCGTCGCGCTGCATCCCGACCTGATGCATCTCGCCATCTCGCGGCTTCACCTGATCGACGCCAATCTGCGCGAGGACCCGGAGACGAACCAGCTCTTCCTCGACGTGCTGTCGTCGCGCAATTCGCCGGAGGTGGTGCTGCGGCTGATGAACGAGGCGGGCGTTCTTGGCCGGTTCATTCCGGCGTTCGGCCGCATCGTCGCGATGATGCAATTCAACATGTATCATCATTATACGGTGGACGAGCATCTGCTGCGCGCCGTCGGCTATCTCGCCGACATCGACGCGCACCGCCATCTGGAAGACCTGCCGCTGACCAATACGATCATGTCCTCGATCGAAAAGCGCCGCGCGCTCTATGTCGCGGTGTTCCTGCATGACGTCGCCAAAGGGCGGACGGAGGATCATTCGATCGCCGGCGCCGCCGTCGCGCGGCATCTTTGCCCGCGGCTGGGCCTCACGCCGGCGGAGACCGAGACCGTCGCCTGGCTGATCGAGAATCATCTCGTCATGTCTGACACGGCGCAGCGTCGCGACCTTGCCGATCAGCGCACAATCGAAACCTTCGCCGCCTGCGTGCAGACCATAGAACGCCTCAAAATGCTTTTCGTGCTGACCGTCTGCGACATTCAGGCCGTCGGCCCCGGCGTCTGGAACGGCTGGAAGGGCGAACTGCTGCGCACGCTCTTCCTTGAGACGCAGATCGTGCTCGGCGGCGGCCATACCAAGACCGAGCGCACCGAGCGCATCCAAAGGGCCAAGGCCGAATTGCGGGCGCAATTGCCGAACTGGACCGACGCCGATTTCGAGGCCTATGCCGCGCGCCATCCGCAGGCCTATTGGCTGCGGGTCGATCTGCCGCACAAAATCCGCCACGCCCAGCTTCTCAACCGGACCGAGATCGATCTGCCCGAGCCGATCATCGATATTCAGACGGATGCCTTTCGCGGCGTGACCGAGATCACGCTGATCGCGATCGA
>JARLIV010000171.1 GCA_031291555.1 Methylovirgula sp.
ACCTGCGATGGCGTCAGGTCTCCCGCGTCAGCCTGCTCGCGCAGGCGGCGCTTCAGCTTGCCGACCAGCGCGCGAAGTTCGGCTGCCAGGGCGGAGGCGGGTGTGCAATGGGGTTCGGGCAATGGTTCGCTCATGGCAAAGCGATGCCATATATACAGGTAAACTGTAAAGTTAAACTTCATAGCCTGACGACGGGTCTGACCGTCGATGTGGCTTGTCCAAATCCACTTTGATCAGGCGGCGCAACCGTGACGGCCGGAACGCGGTCGCCGGCGCACAGCCACGATCCGGCGAATGCCCGGCCCGGATCGATGCAAGTCAATGTGGGTAAGGTGGATTTTCCCGAAGGAAAATGGCTCCCTGAGTAGGATAACGAGTGATGATGTAACCATTTGTATTATCCTAATAAATAATTTGGGAGTTAGCTATAAGGCCCCCTTTGGGGCCCTATGCGGCGTGGCTGAAAGCCCCTGTGAGCGCCTGCTGTTTCCAGGTCTCGATCTCAGCTTCCGTCCACGCGACGCGGCCGCGGCTTATCGGACGGCCGCGGGGAAATTCGCCGCGTGCAATCATGCGGTAGATGGTGGCGCGATGCAGCGAGACCTCGCGCGAGACGTCGCTCATTTTGAGCAAGCGGCCAGGCGCGGTCATGGCTGCGTCACCATTTCGGCGACGATATGTCCTAAAGAACCTGCCATCGGGCTTTCCAGATCAGTAAAATTGAATACGAAAATCAGGCGCGGTGCGTTGGGCTGTCGCGCGAGTTAACTTGGGGGGGGGGGGGGCTGATTTTGGCTTTTCGCCTGCCTCGAGATCGGCGGTTAATTCAGCCTTGAATTCGTTGAGCGCGAAACTGTGATCGAGGGACCGGTTTTCCTCGAACAGATCGTTGACGCTGCGCAGAACGTCGGCGACCGTCACGCCGCGCGCGACGCCGGCCACCTTATCACGCGCGAAGGCATAGCGCTTCGCCCGTGACGGAATCGATGCAGCCATGGCGCCGCTAACAATGTGTTCGAGAAGAAAATGCCGGGCGCTTCGCGTTTTGATGTCGAGCTGATCATTTTTGAGCTCGATCCCGATCGTACGGAAATCTGCTATTACCTTGAACGGGTCGAACAGGGCCTCGCAGGCGGCGACAACCAGGTTGTCGAGCGGATCCTGGCCGAGCAGGATCCCCGCGAAATTCTTGCGCAGGATCGCCTCGATCGCCTCGGCGTTTGGCCGCTTGACGGTGATCTTGAAGTCGCAGCGGCCGTCGCGCAGGACGGCCTGGTCGATGACCTCAGGTCGGTTGGTAGCAAGCAGCACGAACGCGCCGCTTTCCTGCATGCCGTCCATTTCGGCGAGAAAGGTTGCGACCTGGCCTTCTTCCCAACTCGCGACTCTTCGCACGCGGCCCGTTCGATCGGGCAGCAGCACGTCGGCTTCATCCATGAAGACAAGCAGTGGATGTCCGTGGCGCGCCTTGTATTCTCGCGCGAACGTGAAAATGGCCTTGATGTGACCCTCGGTCACGCCGATGAACGGGCTTTGCAGCTCTGATCCGGAAATCGAGATGAACTCGAACTTACCGCCTTTGGCGTAGAGCCGCTTCATTTCGGAGGCGGCCGCGCGCGCGAACATCGTCTTGCCGCATCCGGGCGGTCCGGAGAGCAGCGCACCCTTGGGCATTTTCATGCCATAGGCATCATATAGTGACTTGTGCTTGACGGGCGCCTCAATCGCATCCCGCAACCCCTCGAGCGCCTCGGCATTGCCGACGATGTCGTCGAAGGCCTGCTCGGGCGCGGTGCAGAGCCACTTTTCGACCCCTTTGCGCGCATCGCTATAGGATTCTGTTGGCGCGCCTGATGCGGAATTGTTAGGCGGCGGCATACCAAATGAATCTCGTATCGCGCGAAGCATTTCCGCACGGAGGCCTTCATAACTGTTGCCATTATTTGGGCTGATAGTTGTGAACACGGATGGTCCATTCGATGGAAATCCCCGGCCGGCCAAATCCGGATTGCACATCATGCAGTTGGGATCGCCGCAACCGCTTACCTTGCGCATTTCCTGTTCGCGCCGGTCCTGGTCACGCGGATCCAGCGAGCGGGGCATCTTCCCGCGATAATTCGGATCGTAGGGAGATCCGTATTTGTCCCAGCTCATGCGCTTGCTACCCCTTCGATTGCTACGTGGTGGAAGTTGTGGGTGGAATCGGTGATATGGTGCGGGAGGCCTGGCGGCGCTTCCACGCGGCGGCATGTTCGGGACACAGGTCCTTGCCTGGTGCCGGGGCATGGGAGCATTTGGCGCAGATCGGGCGATCGCAGGTGCCGCTGCGGCGCGCGGGCACTTTCCAGTCGCAAAGGAGGCCGGCCACGCCACCGCAGACGCAGCGCTTCTTGGGGCTGGTGGTGCAGACGATCGCGCGCGTGCCGTTCGGAAGTGTGACGGAGTTGCAGGGCATCACTGCCGCGTCGCTATGGCATTTGAAATTTCATGGACCAGCATCAGCGTAGCGGCGCCGACGCGCGGATTTTCGTCCGGCCAGACATCAGTGAACCAGGCCAAAAGCCGGACGGCGATCGCCACACGGATCGACCAGATAAGGCGCCTCACGGTGCAATACTCTCCAGTTCAAGGATTTGATCGAGGCTCAATGCCGACTTCATTCGACGGCGGCGGCCGAAGTGGATTCCCAGCTTGTCGGTCGCGTATTTGCTGACCGTCATGGCATGGCGGTCGAGCGCAATCGCGAGGTCGGCAATTGCGATGCCGTTGGCGAACGCGATGCGGAATGCAGCCAGCTCGTCGGCGGTGTATGGGCGCCAGTAGCCATGCTTCAGCCCGAGGGTCCACGCGCGGTTCAGCACCGCCATGCGCGGCCGGCCCATAGCCGTCGCCAACTCGCGCGTGTTCATTTTGCCGTAGTGCTGGCGCAGAAATTTCTCTTCCTGAAGTGTCCAGATCGGAGCGATGCGCCATCCGGCAGTCTTTTCGTGCGTGCCCTGCAGGCCCAGCTCTTTCACTTTCCAACGGATAGAGGAGGGCGTGCGGCCGAGGCGCGTACGCAACGGCGTCAGGCTGGCGCCGGTGCGATATGCCTGGCGCAGTAACTGCTCTTCTTCGGGCAACCATGGGCGCCCCCAGCCACGGCCATAGCCAAGCTTGCGGATGCGCGATCCGAACCCCGCTTTGGTGCGACGCGGATGACCCTCCGCGACGAGTGTTTCGATGATCGCAAGGTATTTGTGGCCCTGCTCAGCGAGTTCTAGCGCTCGATCGAGCTCGGAAACGGACCACCCGGGCGGGTGGTCAGGATGTGCGATGCAAAGCTTTGATGCTCTGCTGCGAACCGCTGCAATGCTTCGACCGATCAGCACACCGACCAGGCCGGGCGGCAACGCACGGCGATAGCCTTCGCGCAATTGCGCGTCTTCCCACGCCGACCATGCAGATTCTGCTAGCTCGGCCAGCCCGAGCAACTGCGCACGCGCATAGATCGAAGCGCACGAGCGGCCGAGCTCCTGCGCAAGCACGGCGCAAGACGCGGAGCCGTAGCGCCCAACCAGCACGGCGTCTTCCAGATCGGTCCACGCGAGACGGGTCGATCGACGCAGGCCGAGGCGCCACGCGCGATCGGCCACACCCGATACAGGCCGGCCGAGCACGCGCGCGATCTCGTCAAACGGCAGGGCTTTGCCGAACAGATCGCGCAAGCGCTCGTCTTCGTCGGGCAGCCAGGCGTTGGCGCGGAACGCAATCTCTCGCAACGGATGCACCGTGTCGGCATCGGGCGAGCAAGGTACTAGCTCGACAAGATCGATATCGAGATCGTCTATCATGACAGCGCCACGACCTTGATATCTGTGAGGCGCTGGCGCAGCCGGGCGTGTAACCGAGCAATGCGACCGGGGCCGCGTGGCATTGTTTCGACCGCCGCCATTGCGGACAGGATATCCAGCGCGTCATCCACTTCGGACACCGGCGCGCCCAGGTGCAGCGCGAGATCTCCGCTGGTGGTCGCGCTTGGCGAGATCTTACGCAGCGCGGCAACGGTGCGAGCGGCGGTCGCAGCGTTGGGATCGAGCAGGAACGCATCGATCGCGCCGCGCCCCTTCGTAACCAGATGAACATCACGGCTTGTCGCGGCGCATGATCGCAAGGAATCGAGGTCGAGTAGCTCGCGCGCGCGGTCTGCGCCATGGGCTGCGGACTCGATGAGATCAGGCGTGCAACCCAGGTGTCGCGTGATCGACGGATCGATCTTGATGAGCTCGGGAACGTCGCAGAGCGCCGGCCCGAACGCAAAAAACATGCCGGGCGCCAGATTGCGAAATCGATCGGCGTTCGTGCGGTCGAAACCGAGCAAGTCTGCCGCGCGCGCGATATCGCGGTCGAACACGTTGATGCCGACGAGAAAGTTCTGCAGCTCGGAAACAACCGACGTTGCGAGCTTTGCCAGGCGCTGGGTCGCAATGACCGGCGCGACCCCGCGCTTGCGGCCGCGGGCGCACACATCGGTCAATGTAGCGACTCCGATGCGCCGCGTTTCTGCATCGCGCGCGCTGCCGGCGAGATGCGGGGCGAGCAAGTGACCTTCGTCGATCGCCAGCAGGACCGTATTCGCCCAATATTCGCGATCGACAGCGATCAGCCCCGATAGAAATGCCGATGCGCGCAAGATGCGGTCTTCGGGATCGAGGTCGGTCAGATCGACGTGGAGGTTGATCCGGTGCTGCCGGCCGCGAACCGCCGCAGCGGTCAACCCTTCGTTGGTAAGCTCGGCCGCGCGGATAGTGGTTGCGCCAATGTGTTCCGCTAGATTGCCGAACTCGCCTTCCGGGTCGACGATCATCACGGTCAGATAATCGAATGCCTCTTCGACGATCTTGCGCAACGTGAAAGATTTGCCGGCGCCGGAACTGCCCTGGATCAAAAGACGACCCGCCATCAATTTGTCGAGATCGAGATTGATGACGAGCCCGCTGGTGTGGCCGATCGGCACGCGGTTTGCAGGCGGTACAACGCTGGCGACGGCAGAAAGGGCACTCATGCGGCGGTACTTTCGATTTCGCCGCCCATGGGGGCGGCATGGCATTTGAAGGTGAGGACCAAGACAGCGGGGTCGTTTTCCCATTTCGGCGGCCGGATCGATCGCTGGTCAATGAAGCCGCGCAGGCCGGCGTTCCAGGCCTGGGCGAATTGATCAAGGGTAGTGAAGCCGGCATTGATTGCGTCTGCCGGGGTGATCGATTGCAGGTGGATGGTATCGATTGACGTGATGACAAGGTGCGCGCGATGCCAGGCCTTGGGGAGTTCGCGGGCAAAGCGCCGACGGCCGAGATCGCTGGTCGCATAATCCGGAAGGTCATGCTCGTCGGACGACATGACTGGGGTGGCGCCGCGATCAAGCGCCTGCAGGGGGCTGATATGGTCGTAATCGCGGTGAATCCGGAATTGCTCACGGATCCACAGGCGATCGCCCGCGCGACATGCCGCCAGCGCGCCGCGCGGGCGGCGCAGCGTGGTGCAGGTGCCGTCGAGCACACGGCTGATGGTGGGGGCGATGATCGTGATCGGGCGGTCAGGCATGGCCAAGCAGCCCCGCGACCGGGCCAAGTTTCTGCTCGCGATATTCCAGCGAGAGCGGCTCGGCGATGCGTTCGTACACTGTCTGGCCGCCGGGCGTGACGACATGGGCGAGAAAGGCTTCCTCGAATGTCTCAACCCCGCTTTCAATCGATTCAAGCTTGGCTTTGATCACCAGCAGAAGCGCCCGGCCGCGCTGGCGCTTGGACTGCTCCCAGCGGGCTTCACGTTGAACCCCGGTCAAAGATCGGCCACGTCCGTCGACTGTCGCAATATTGTCCATAGCCGTGAACGGCACGCGGAACCTGACGCGGCGGTCCTGCATTGTGAACTGGATCGCGAAATTATCGGCGTTTTCGAATTGCCCGATATCATTCGCGCCCACGCGCTTGATCAGGGTGATGATCTCGCTGATCGACTTTTCGAAGGCTACAGCCGTGTCTTTTGCATACGTCATGACGCGGTCTCAGAAACCGGCGTGATACGATCCAACAAATAGCATCCTGAAATGCCGTCGATCCAAATGACGGCCGAATGCCCGGACAAGACTTCGGCCGGAGATCGTGTCACTGTCAAAATGCATTCGCCGTTGTCCCTGCGGACGGTCACCGCCTGTCCGACGGGAAAACGCGAATTGAACTGGTCGCATTGTCGCGCCAGAGCGGCGAAAGGGGGCGGGGGGGGGATCAGCGCCAGCTGCTTACTGCGATCGCGCTTCGCAGATCTTTTGCATTCAGAGCATTGGCAAATGGAGGGCTGAGTCATGGCCGCCTCATGTGCTTGCAGCCGACGCTCGAGCGGATCCCGCAGCGTTGGCAGGTGGTTTCTCCGGCTTGTGGCGGATGCACGCCGTCGCTGCGCGCGGTATTGGGGGGCACGACGTTGCCGGTGGTTTTTGCCGCGGTGGCGAAGCGCAGCGCGCGATCGAGCGCTTCGTTGCGTGCATGCTCGCGGAGCTGGGCGACGCGATCAGACATGGGCCGCGCTTCCAGCCAGGTGATCGGCGACATGCTTCTGCCAAAGACGGAGATCTGCATCGTAGCAATGCAGAATTGCTTGCGCTGGCATGGCGCAGCCGCGCGAAACCTTGTACGATTTCTCGACCTGTTCATCGAGCGCCTGCGCGCGGAGGGACAGTTCGGCCGCTTGGCGCAACAGATCGAGGCAGATGCGGCATTTAGGCATCGACCGCCTCCGTCGTCAGACTGAGCTCTTCCGGTGTCGGCCAATGCCAAAATCCCTGGGCACCCCGCATGGGGACAGACGCATCCCAGACCTCGATATCCAGCATGGGCCAACCCCAGTTGGCGTGTTCATCTCGATCGCTGTCGTTGGCGCGGGGGACGCTGAATTCTTCGGCAATTTCCGGGCCGGGGCGGGGTTCGCCGACGATTGCGGTGCCCAGGCCACAGGCCATGGGGAGCTCCCCTCCGATGGCCATGCCAAGTATTGGCAAAGCCTTTTCAGGTACAAGGCAGGTTTCCGCTGCATCGACACGATGATCGTCCGACCTGTCCCGCATGGTGAGAACGCGAAACAGATCGAGTGTTTCGAGCAAATTCATCTTGCGCGCGGCGGCATGGATGACGATGCGCTGGCCGATGATTGAACGCGGCGCGCGCCAGCCACGGAATTCGTAGGGCTTTGCGCCCGCAATGATCAGGCTGGCCCAGGGCTGCCAGATGGTGAGCGCTTTCATGCCGCACCGCCCAGGCCGAAGGACTCGGTCAGCTTGGTGAATTGGACGGCGGGGAGGTTGATGCCGGTAGGGATAGCGTTGTGCTCGACGCCATCGAGCAGGCGGCCGGCGGCTTTCTTTCCGACGCGGGTGAGGCTGGCCAACTTGAATTGTCGCGCCAGCGCGCTATCAAACAAGTCAGGTGACTGGCATCGACCGTCCTGATCGATTACTTTGATATTGGCCCAAGAATTGCGAACATAGGGCGACCACTCACCCCACTGCTTAAAGAAATAGGCGATGCCTCGCGGCGCGCACCAATCCCGCGTGGCGCGTTGCCAGTCTGGATGCATCGGGCGCGCATTCGGGCCGGATTCTCCGCCACCGATTATCTGGTGGACAAAATCCCAGCCTTCCCAGTCGACGGGACCGAGCGCCGGCTCGTAACTGACGAATTTCACTGCGCCGGGCGTGGCGCGGAAATCCTCGCGGCGTTCATCGGCACGGGTCTGATCCTCAACGCTGACGCCGAGCCAGACATTCGGGAGGGGCCACTGCCAACGCGTCGGCAAACCGCCAAGGTATCGGCATTGATCGAGCACGCGCTCCGGCGTGGCGGGATCCTCGAAATAGCGACGCATGTGCGTGCTACGCTTGGTCAGGAACAAGTGGATATGCTGGAGCGTCAGCGCCGCGACGGCAAGTTCGCGATCGATCCATTCGACCGGTACGGATTCATGCCAGGCATCGCCGTGCGCGTTCCAGAATATCCGGCGCGGGCGTCGCCAGGACAGCGGGCGCCGGAGCCAGGTCTCGTTGAGCCGGACGGCGCCGGTCCAGACATGGCCCGCTTTGCTTTCCTGCGTCAGGCCGTTTGACGGGTGGTGGGGGCGCCCCATGCCGCCGGCGCGCATGGCGAAGCAATTGGCGCAGCCTGGCGAGATCGGCGTGCACCCGCTGATCGCGTTGACGGTCGCATGACACCATTCGATGTTGCTGTTGTCAGCCATTGTCGCGGGCCTCTGCGTAAGCCGTTAGGCGCTCGGCGGCATCGAGCAGGCGAGCGGCAGCCTCGATCAGTTTGCTGACCTTGAACGCGCAGCTTTCGAGGCGCTCGGCCTCGATTGCGTCTTGGTGCGCCATGCTGATCTGCGTGTTGATGGAGATCTGCGACCATAGCGCGCGGCGCTGATCGAGCAGGTCGAGAGCAGCATGCTGGGTAAAGCTGACACCTTCCCGCAGATCAGTTGCGTCCGGCAGCGCCGGAGCTGACGTCTGCCGTCCGGGTTCCGGAAATGCGCCAATAAACCAAGGCACTACTTCGCTAATATGATCGAAGCATTCCAATTGACCCCGGCGGCTGAAATCCTCATTCAGCAGGGAGGCAACCAGATCACCGCGCTTGCTACGCTCGACCTTGACGATCAAAGTCATAGGTCACCTCCCTTGCTATCATCCTCGAAATCACTAGGCACCGAAAAGCCAAGGAAAGCGGGAAGCGCGTTGCCAAGGGGCGGGATCTCCGCGACAACGGCGGCTAAGCTGCTCGGCAGCTCGTATTCGTATTTCGGGCGCCGATCCCACGCTGCGGCGGCCGAGCATTCGGTTACCTGGTAGAGCGAGCCGCCCCCAACCCAGACCGGCCCGAGCATCCAGTTGGCAAAAAGCGGCTCAACCATCAGCATGGCCGTGCCGAACCGGTTGACCTCAGCGATGCGGCCGATCAACGTCCGGTGACCGATCACTTCAACGATCGCGTATTGCCCGGCGGGCATTTTTTCGGGATCGACGGGAATAAAGGCTGATGTTTCAGTCATCGATCAGGCTCCGAATAGGTCAATGGCGATGCCGATCAGAACGGCGACAGCCATCGCGATTGTGTAGGAAGCGTCAGGGTTGCGGCGGCAAAGGTCACGGATGCCCGCCATCACAACCACCCGTTTCGCGCACAGGCGGCTGCCGCGCGCGCCAGCATGATCAGCATGGCCACCGCGCCGATCGCGAGCGCGGCGCGCGTGATCACGATCTCTGCGCGAAGCGCGGTGCGGGTCAGGCGAGTGAGCGAGCGCGCATCGCGCAGTTCATCATCGGTCCAGGTATCGATTTTGACATGGTAGATGCGGTCGGGTGTCGCGGTCCGGATGGGATCCAGGGGAAAATCCCGATCCGGACCACGCTCCTGTGCCGGCGCCAGACCGGCAAATGCCGGGGGCGCCGGATGCGACCCGATCGGCTCAGGATCTCGGGGGCTAAATGGAAGGATGACGGCGGATTTCATGCGGGCATCTCCTCGATCAGGCGACCGCGCCGGGGCAGGCGATAACGCTCCTGCTCGACACGCAGCCAATGTTCGCGTTCCGCACGCAGGCGCGCTTGATCGGCCTCTATGCGCGCCGCGAGATTTTCATCGCGCGACAGAGGGTCAGACGCGGAGGGCGGCTTTCCGAGGATACGCGCGGGCTTGGGCTGCCGCGGATCGGGGGCGCGATCGCGCCAGTGTGGCTCGGGAACCGGACCCGCAGTGCGACGGCCGCTCGCGACGATCGTGACCAGGCGGCTGTTATTTCCGCGCGCAACCATGATCACGCCGCGCCGTTCCAGGCGGCGAAGGATATCGCTGGCTTGCACGGCGGAGCCATCGATCCGCGCTCCGAGAGCGCTGTTCGATGGGCAGCATTCGCCGGCATCGGCCGCGGCGACCAGAATTTCATAGACGCGCTGGTCAACGGGGCGAAGCAGATCGGGGCTCAGCACGGTGCACCCGATGTAGGTTCGAGCACGCGGACCGGCTTTAGCGTCGACAGAAACGCGGCATCGGCACATTCTGCGCGATCGGCGTGAGGCACGATCTTTCGGAAAGATCTGGAATCAAACCTTCGGCCAGGGAAGCGCGTGAAACACAAAACAATAAAGTCTTCGCCATTGAAGGGAACCAAAACCACATCAATGACAACGCGAATTTCGCCCTTAACCGGGCCCGGCGGCATTTGCTGAAAGGTGCCATTGCTGATCCACGACCCCTCGCCGATGCATTCGGCCATGTCACCGGCGGACCAAGACCGATCGAGCCCGATGCTATGTTGGGTGCAGCCAAGCATGCTGAGGAAAAACGACCGGATACCCATCAGTCGATCCCCAGCGCGTTTTTGTAGGTCTCGAGAATCGCTTCCATTTCGCGGCGATCGTCGGGCTTCATTTTGCGAAGGCGGACGATTTCGCGGACGATCTTGGCGTCATAGCCGGTGGCTTTCGCCTCGGCGTAGACGTCCTTGATATCGTCGCCGATACCCTTCTTTTCTTCCTCAAGGCGTTCGATGCGCTCGATCAACAGGCGCAGGCGATCATCGGCGGCTTCAGGCATCAGACATGGCCTCCAAAGGCGAGGGCAGAGATCAGGATGAGGATGGAGCCGAGCCCGGCCACGCCAGCGGCGAGACGCATGGCGCCTTCGCCGCGCGCCGATTTTTCGGCGGGCTTGCATCGCGCGGACTGAAAGCGGCCGGGCAGCGACATCGGGTATCTCCGGGCAGCAGAAACCCGCATCCGAAAGCGCGGGAAAGCGCATCGGATCGCGGATGAAACATTGGGAAAATCGGGCGGAGCGCGGCCGGGGAATTTAGGGGCAACCGCGCTCCGCCCGAAGGCACCACCCATTGGCAGCGCCGCTCAGGGTTAGCGCGGCGGGCCGGTCTGGGTGGGCTGTCGTTCGGCAGGGGCAACGCCTGTCGGAGCGACATGCTCGGGAATGGGGAGGGAAGTTCGATCGCCCAGCATTAGGCGGGCGCGATTGAGCTCCACCATCGCCTCTTCGATTTCGCGGATGGCATCGCTGCGTTCGCGAAAGGTCGCGCCGGGCTGTGCCGCGATCACCAGCGCGGCCTCTGCCTCGCTGCATTCCTTGATCATGGTTGCGGCATGGCGCGCGAGCGCAATTCCTTCGGCAAACCAGTCCATGCCCTCAGCCTCGAGCATCGCGCGATAGGCCTCGAGGATCGGCGCGCCTTCACCGCCGGCGGCGCGAAAGGCCAGATCGAGCGTGATGCTGTCATCGATCGGCATGCGCTCGCGCCGTTCAGGATCGCCCCACGCACGCACCAGTCTTTCGGAGCGATCGAGCACACGCGCCATTTCGGCATAGCCGCCGGGGATATGGCCCGCGATGCGAGCCAGCGCGGCGTCGACGGACAAGGGCGCGCGCCGCTTGGTCATACGCGGGGCCCTCCGGGGCCAGCCCTTCGGCAGCTGGCCCCTTCGGCCATCGTGGGGGAACCATACCAGCCACGATGAACTTTGAGCGCAAAGATGATCCCTCCGCGCGCCGCGCGCCGCGCTGCTGCGGCAATGCATCCATTTTGGAGCATATTCGCGCTGCGGCGCAGCATAAGGCGCGGGGCGGAGGAGACCGTCATGCGCGAGCGCTTTCAACAGGATCGACGCCGGAAGGGTGAACGGCGGACCCTCCCGGCGCCCCCGCTCCATCGGATGGAGGCGAGCGGGTTTCTTCGATCGGATAGATGTCGGGACGAAGGCGATAACGCGAGATGCCAGTATCAGCCTCTGTCGCAAGAACGTGCTCGGCCGGCAGCCGCTTCATCCGGTTCAGCCAGTCGAAGACCGTGGGTTGGGACACGCCGCGCCGACGCGCGAATGCGGCCTGTGATCCCGCGACCTTTACCGCCTCCTGAAGCGCGATTCGCATGATGTCCGAGTCGTCCATGGCTTGTGGTTATCGGAGTTCCTATGATTCGACAATAGGAAAACCTTACAAGGCAAATTATAGGCAATCCTATAGGGTGGCCGGATCATGATAGGGGCCCGGATCAAAGCGAGGCTGGCAGAGCTCAAACTAACGCAGAGCTACCTGGCAAGGCAGGTTGGGGTGAGTGCGCCGACCATTAGCGAACTTGTGCGTGGGGAATCTCGATCATCAACCCATCTGCACGCGATCGCACGCGTGCTGCGCACGACACCTGCATATCTGACCGGTGAAACGGATGACCCATCAATAGACGCGGTGGCGCTTGCATTCTCGCCCGCTGACTTGGAGTGGCTTGACTTGCTGCGCTCGCTTTCACTGCGCGACCGCCATGCAGTGCGCGTTTTGGCAGAAACTCTTGCGGGAAAACCTCACGTTGCCGGCGATCTTGACGAACCCCTATCTGTGCCGACGTTTCAGGATCTCAGGTTGGAATATAAGGGGGAAAAATGAATCCCGATATTGGCCGCAAAACCGGCTTGGCTATCGCCACAATCGCGGCGATCGGCGCAGCCGCGTATTACGCGCGGGATTTTTATTCGGCTCCGCTGCAGCGCGCATTCATGAGCCGCGAGGACATTGCCAATGGCGATGCGTGCATCGATCTGTTTGATAATTCGGTGTATGGGCTTGTGCAGGCGGTCAAAGAACAGATGCCTGATCCGGCCAGTTTTTCGCATGTTGCAACGTACCATGTGAATTATTCCGATAATATCGGCACGTCGTTTCTGATGAAGTACCGACAGCGCGGCGCCCAGGGCGGCATGGAGTTTGCTGCCGCGCTGGGCAAAGTCAATCCCATGACGTGCAAGGCGGTTGTGACAGATGCCGGGCCAGCAGGTGCGGCGATGACATATCTGCAAATGCAGGAAGAAGAGCAATTGATGGTCGGAAGAACGCCTGCCCCCTAATCTGCCGAATCTGCAACTCTATCATTTGAAACCATTTCTCAGTATGTTCCGTTCATGCCTGAGCCGATCAGCATGAACAGCAATGCGCCGGCGCTGCGCCTCGCGCCGGATATGGCGAGCCTGCGCCTGCAGGTGCTGGCCTTCGCGCGGGTCTATATCGCCCGGTGGGGCGAGGGGCCGAGCTATGGCGAAATCGCCTATGCCACAGGGTCGAATCGCAACAGCGTCAAAAAGATGGTCCGCCGCCTGATTGCACAGGGCCTGCTGCTGCGCGCGCCGGGCGCGCGGGGGCTGATCCTGCCCGATCGCCGCGATGAAGCGTTGCGCCTGTTGCGCGAGCTGGGCTGGAGCATCGATGCCGACGGCGCGCGGCTGACGCCCCCGCGCGGCCAGGCCGTTACAAATCGGACCCTGCAGGCGATCGACGTGCTCGACTATGACGGCCACCGGTATGTGGCTGGCAAGGTCGGGGAAGATGGCGCGCAAGAAACCCAAGGCTCCGACGATTCTGCAACAGCGTGAGACGCTGACCGAGCGCGCGCGGCGCGGCATTCATTCATCCTGGTGTCACCGTCATCCACGCCTGGCGGCAGATGAGCGGGCGCTGCGCCTACGGCTGCGCGATGTCGAGGATCAGTTTGGCCATAAGCAGGGTACGGCGCCGACGCATGCGGCGGCGCAGCGCCGGCGCGAGGGCGCGTTGGCGCGGCTGTATCAATCCGGGCTGATCGATATCCACGAGCTGGGCGCCGCCGAAGAAATCGCGGTGGCGGCCGAGCGGATCGGCGCGGCCATGGGCGTGCGGACGATGAGCATGGAAACGCGCATCGACCAGGGGCGCGGGGGCGATGGCGCTTTCTGGGAAGGGCTGGGGCAGGTGCGGCGCGAGATCGCCTATCGCTGCTGGCGCAACAAGCTCGGCAACACGGCTGCCGCGATCGAGGATCTGATCGTTCGCGACATCGGCCTGGTCGAGACGGCGTCGAAGCATCGCATTGGCATACGACGGCTGCGCAAGCTGCTGGTCAACGCGCTTGACCTATGGCCAGCCCATTTGCGCTGGGCGCGCGATTGGGTTGACGAGGAGGATCTGGCGCACGCCCATGCGCGCTTGGCCTGAAAAATGTGGGAGGTTACAAATCGTACCCTCCCGAAACGGTCACCGACATGGCAAATCTGACCCCGCCACAATTGTATGCGTCGCTCGTGGGCCTGGGCCGCATGCCTTGATCACGCGGAGGCTGCTTTGCGCTCACCCCGTCTTGGCGCCGCCTCTCGGCCGCTGCCCAGCCTCGAACTTCAGCTCGACCGGGCGGTTTCCAGCCTAGACAGCCTCGTCGGCGAAGTGCGCCTGGGTGTTCGCAGTCCGGCGCACTTCGCCGACCTTGAGCAGCGCGCGCAAGCAATTTCGGCCAGGATTGTTGCCGCTTTTCGTGGAGAGCGCCGCGCATGACCATCGATATTGCCCGCATGCGTGAGCTGTCAAAGGGCGATGATCAGGAGGCAGTACCAGTTACGCGCCGCATGCTGCGCGCGATCGTGGAGCAGCTCGACGCGTTTGACCGGCTGAAATCGCATATCGATTGGCGCGAGCGGGTCAACGCGGCGCTACGCGATCTTGCGGACGAGCGCGCGGCATGACGGCGCCCCAACACCCCGATGCGATCGAGATCAGTGGCAAGGCCTATCTCCACAATGCGCGCGGCGATCTGGTACCGATGTCCAACATCCGGGCGATTGACCTTTTGCAGGATGATATGGTCCGCAAGGCGGCCGCCTATGCAGAAGACCTGTCGGCCGAACTCGCCCGGTTCCAAGCCCACTCCTATGCCGACATAGCCGCATTCGATGCTCTGCTGGATCAGGAATATGGGCTCAGGTCGGCGCGGTCGACCAAGGGAAACCGGAGCTTTACGTCGTTTGACGGCTCTCTGCAGGTCAAGGTCTGCATCGCCGATCAGATTGCATTCGGGCCAGAGCTGCAGTCGGCGAAGAAGCTGCTCGACGAGCTGATCATCGAAAAGGCGAAGGGCGCCGACAGCGTGCTGATCGCGCTCGTGAATCAGGCGTTCAACGTCAACAAAGAGGGCAAGGTCGACACGGCCTCCATCCTTGCGCTGCGCCGCCTCGAGGTCGATGATCCGCGCTGGTCAGACATCGTGCGCGCCATCGATGACAGCATCAAGGTCTTCGGATCGAAGTCGTACCTGCGATTCTATCGCAAGGGGGCGGATGGGCGCATGGTGATGATCCCGCTCGATCTGGCCAGCGTATCGCCCAGCGCTGCGGCGCTGGAGCGCAAGAGCTTGCGCCAGCGCGTGGCCGAGCTTGAGGCGGCATTGGCCGAGGCACAGGCGGCACGGGCATGAAGCTCAGCAACTTTGCCATGGCGCGCCGTATCGTCGATGAGCGCATCAGGATTGCGACCAAGATCGAAACCGCACGCATTGGGGTGACGATCGATGGCACCTATCAGGACGATGCCATGGTCGAGCTTGTCCGGCCGCTCGTGCTTGGCGAACTGCGCGCGCAAGTCCGCAGACTGGATGCGGACCTGGCTGCGCTTGGCATAACGGTTGATTGAGTGCTCAATCTCGATATCAAGGTCGACCTGAAGCCGATGCACCGCGCGTTGCTCGATCTCGGCAACAAGCAGGTGACGTTCGCTGCAGCGGCAGCGTTGACCAAGCTGGCACAGGGTGCCTCCGATCAGGAAACGATCGCCGTCAAGGAAACTTTTGATCGGCCAACCCCTTTCACCCAACGGGGCTTCCGGATCGTTCCCGCCACGAAGGGCACGCTTGCATCGTTCGTCTTGGCGAAGGACATTCAGGCGCAATATCTCGCGCCGTATGTGTTCGGCGGCCCACGCTTCCTCGGATCCAAGCGCGCGATGCTTGTGCCCAAACAGGTCGGCGTCAACCAGTACGGCAACCTGCCGCGCAATAAGCTGGCCCAGTTGAAAGGCAGATCCGATATCTTCATCGGCCCGGTGAAGTTCAAAAGCGGCGAAACGATCAATGGCGTGTGGCAGCGCCCGGCAGTCGGCATTCGCCGCGACGGCGCGCGCGGCACCAAGGGCGCAACGAAGGGCAGCAAGACCGCATCGGTCATCGCCAGCGCCAACACTGGCCTGAAGCTGCTGATACGCTTCGAGGACACATCGGATGCACCGAAGCACCTGCCGTTCATGGAGCGCGCCCGCGCATACGTCACGGCCAACGCGCGGCGCGAGTTCGAGGTCGCACTCAGGCGCGCGCTGGCCACGGCACGGTGAGGGGGGGGAGGGGCTTTTGGGTCCTTCCGGGACCATCCTGAAACGTGGGTAATTGCGCACCTCGATGCGAGGCCAGCTACGTACCCCAAAACCTGGTTGACGGTTGACGGTTGACCCCATGACTATCTGTTCGCTCACTGCATATGCCAAGCGCCACGGCGTGTCGAAGCAAGCGGCGACGAAATGGAAAACCCGAGGAGTTCTGGTCTTTTCGGGCGACTTGGTCGACGAGAAAGCCTCGGACCGGCGCATGCGCGACGCCGGCCTCGGGCTATACAAACGACCGTCAACCACGGTACCTGAGGTTGACCGCCGGCCACCGAAGGTTGACACCAAGCCATCGGGAGTTGACCGCACTGCGGCACCAGCGCCAGCGCTCGAGGATGGCGAGATCGACCCCGGCGGGATCGAACAGTTCCTCGCCGATCTCAATATCGGCAAATATCGCAGCCAGGTCGACGCCCAGAAGATCAAGGAAAACGTCCTCGCCGCACGCCATCTGATGAGCCTGCAAAAAGAGGCGGGCGAACTTATCGAGGTCGAGCGCGCGTCCACGCAGTTTTTCAAACTCGCCCGCGATGCGCGGGATGCCTGGATCACCTGGCCCGCCCGGATCGGGCCATTGCTTGCCGCCGACCTGAAGGCGGACACCCCCACCGTCGTCGAGGCGCTCAACCGCTATGTCCAGGAGCAGCTCGAAAGGATCGGCGCGGCAGAACCGGACTTCGACGAAGAAGAATAGGGGGCAAGTTCAAAACCCAGCGACATTGCTGGCCCGATCGTTCGCCCGGGGCTGGCGGCCGCCACCGCGAATCAGCATACCAGACTGGGCCGACGACAAGCGGGTGAAACCGCGCGGCGCCGGCAGCACTGCGGGAAAGTGGCGCACGGCCGACGTCGAGATCGCACGCGGGCCCATGCTCGCCGGGACGGAACCGGGCGTGCGCACGATCTCAGCGATGGTCGCTACGCAATTGCTCAAGACCTCGCTGATCGAGAATGTGTTCGGCTTCCACGCCGATCTCGATCCGTGTCCAATGATGATCGTCCAGCCCAAGGACGACGCGGCGGAGCAGTTCAGCAAAGAGCGCATCGCGCCGTTCATCAGCGCGACGCCGGCGCTGCGGCTGATCGTCGGATCAGCGAAGACCCGCAGTGGCGACGACACGATCAATTACAAGGCCTTTCCGGGCGGCTTTCTGGCGCTGACCGGCGCCGGCAGCCCGGACAACCTGGCGCGCAGGCCGCTGCGCATCATCATGTATGACGAGGTCGACAAGTACGTCGTCACGCGGGAAGGGCTTGCCACCGATATCGGCGACGAGCGCCTCGCATCGTTTTCCGGCAATGCGCTTTCGATCCGCGTCTGCTCGCCTACCGTCAAGGGCGAGAGCGCGATCGAGGCGAGCTACGATGAATCAGATCAGCGCCGGGCCAGCGTCACCTGCAAGGACTGCGGGCACCGCCAGTTCCTGGAATTCAGACACGTCGAGTGGGACAGAGGAGAGGATGGCAAAAGCCACCGGCCCGAGACGGCCGCCATCCATTGCGAGGCCTGCGGCTCAGTATGGAGCGAAGCGCAGCGTCTTCGGTCATTGGCCACGATACGCTGGCATCAGACCCGCCGGCTTGAATGCTGCGGCGAATGGCAGTCTCCGCTCGACGTGTACGACGCCGCCTGGCGCGCCTCCGATCCCGACCCGGTCGGCAAAGCCTGGGATTGGTGGCAGTCCGATCGCTGGGCCGTCTACCGCGCCAAATGCCAGCATTGCGGCGCATGGTCGGTGTCCAACGAACATGCCGGCTTCAACGCCAGCAAGCTGTTCTCGCCGTGGGAGCGCGATAGCCCGGCGCTGATCGCGCGAAAATGGATCAATGCCCAGGGCTTCGAAGATCGGCTGCAAGTCTGGTGGAACACCCAGATGGCGCTGCCCTATCGCAAGAACACGGGCAAGGATGTCTCGGTCGACGCGCTGACAGAGCGGTGCGAGATCTGGGAAGCGCCGGTACCTGATGGCGTCGCGTTGATCACGCTGGGCATCGACGTCCAGGATTACCGGGTCGAGATCGAGGTCGTTGGCTGGGGGTGGAACGAGGAAAGCTGGTCGATCGATTACGAAGTGATCGACGGCGAATTTTCGCATCCCGCCACCCAGGCCGCGCTCGACCAGTACCTGCAGCGGATCTGGCATCGCGCCGACGGACGACCGTTTGCGATGCGCGCCGCGTGCATCGACACGGGCGGGCATCACACAGATGCCGTCTACGAGTATGCAAAGCAGCGCCTCGGCCGCAAGGTCTGGGGCATCAAGGGCGAAAGCGCGCGGACCGGCTTCACGAACCCGGTATGGCCGATCAAGCGCCCTAGCTCGCGCTCGAAGAAGACGTACCGGCCCGTGGTGATCGGGGTCAATGCCGCCAAAGATTTCATCCGGTTTTCACTCGCCAAAGCCGAGCCCGGGCCCGGCTACATGCACTTTTCGACGATGACCGATCGCGCGCGCTTCGATCAGCTGCTCGCCGAGGACATGGTCTACGAGGGGCACGGGTCGCAACGCCGGCGCAAATGGGTGGCCAAGAAAGGCCGCGCCAACGAGGCGCTTGACTGCCGGGTCTATGCCTATGCGGCGCTCCATGGGCTGATGCACATGGGGCTGAAGCTCAACAAACTTGCCGACGAGATCTACGGCGCGCGCGGGACCGAGGCCGCGCCGCCGGCAACCCCAGCGGCTCCTCCGATGGCAACAGTCGCGGCTGAGCCGCCGAACCTGACATCGCTGCCGAAAGACGGTGCCAAACGCAAACCCGGGTTTACCCGGCGACTTGCCCGATAGGAACTGCGCATGTCGCTCGATCATCCCTCGATATTTGCCGGGGTCGCGCCGGCGACTCTGCAGGCGTGGCTGACGTCGGCTCAGACCGCACTATTCCAGCTCCAGTCGGGCGTTCAGGTTGCCAATGCCAGTTATACGCAGGGCGATGGCGCCAAATCAGTGAGTTACCGCGCGCCGGACATGGCTGCGCTCAATCTGCTGATCCGCCAGTTGCAACAGGAATTGGGCATAATCCGACGTGCGCGGCGCCCCTTGCGAGTATGGTTTCGATGAGCACGCCCGCCGTGCTTGGGCCGAATGGCCAGCCCATCCCCTCAGGCACGATCCAGCGCATCCGCGAACGCGCGCGCGCGCCTCGTGGCGGCATGCGGGCGCTTAACGGCCAACAGCCGCAATGGTTTCCCTACGACGCTCAGGACTGGACGTCGCCCGACACCGGCGACTGGCTACCCCAGGTCAATTCGCCCGACCGCGAAATCAACCTCTATCGCGACCGGGTAACGGCGCGCTCGCGTGACCTGTACCGCAACGACAGTTGGGCAAAAGGCGCCATCGGGCGACTACTCGATTCGACGATCGGCGGCCATCTACGCCTGGTGGCAAAGCCGGACTATCGCGCGCTCGGCTTCGACATGGTCTGGGCGGAGGAATACCGCGCCGCGGTCGAGGGGCATTGGCGTAACTGGTCGCAGGATATCCGCCGCCATAACGATCTTTCGCGCCGTCATACCATGACGCAGATGTTTCGGATCGCGCTGGGGCACAAGCTGGTCGACGGTGAATCGCTGATCCTGTCGCATTGGCGCCAGGACCGTGTGCTGGCTGAAGGCGCGCCATTTGCCACGTGCTTTCAAGGCATCGATCCCGACCGGCTGTCGAACCCGTATCAAATGGTCGACACCAAATATCTGCGTGGTGGGGTGGAGATCGACGACGATGATGTCGCGATAGCTTATCACATTCGCAAGGCGCACCAGAACGACTGGTACAACGCGGTCGAAAGCATGGAATGGGAACGCGTCGATCGCGAAGACCCCGACGGGTGGCAGCGCGTATTCCACGACTACGACCCAGACCGGTTCCAGCAGCACCGCGGCATGTCGGTATTTGCGCCAGTTCTCAGCCGCATGAAAATGCTGGCGAAGTATTACCAGGTCGAACTGCAGGCCGCGACTGTCGCCAGCGCCTTTGGTCTTTACGTCACATCGCCGTTTGACCAGGCCATGGTCCGCGAAGCGCTCGACGACGAGGATCGCGAGGGCGAAGCCTGGGGTTGGTACCAGGACATGCGGACAGATTTCCACCGCGACAGCGATCTTTCGCTGCAGGGTGCAAAGGTCGCGACGCTGGCGCCTGGCGAAGAGTTGAAAACGGTCACCGCCGAGCGTCCAAGCAGTGGCTTTTCGCCGTTCACGCATGAAATGCTTCGCTCGATGGGGCAGGTGATCGGCCTGTCGCCCGAACAGGCGCACAACGATTATTCGGATTCGAGCTGGTCGAGCGCGAGGTCTGGCATCGTTCAGGCTGAGAAGATGTTCGACCGCCGGACTGCCGACTTTTATGCCAACAGCGCAACTCCAGTCTATGCGACCTGGCTTGAAGAACTGCACGACCGTCGCATGGTCCCGTTGCCCCGCAATGCTCCTCCGTTCCGGCAGATGCGCACTGCCTATTCGCGTTGCCGTTGGCTTGGCGCACCGAAAAAGTGGGTCGATCCTGTGGCCGAACGCCAGGGCGCGGTGCTCGGCCTGGATGCCGCATTTGATACGCTGGAAAACGTCTGCGCGACGCAGGGGTTCGATTGGGAAGAAAATCTCGACCAGCGCGCTCGCGAATTCAAGCGGATGAAGGAACTTGGTCTGCCGCGCCCGGAATGGATCGGCGCCGAACAGTCCGCCGGCGAGGTTTCCAAAAAGCCGGAGGCGCAATGATCCCCGAATTTTTCACCGCGACGCTGTTCGGCGGGCGCGCCACCACGCGCATCAATGCCTGCGCGATCAGTCGGCTGAGTACGGCCCATGACGAGGGATGCATGATCTATTTGCAGGGCGGCGACTCGGTCCGGGTCAACCATTCGGTGCTCGAGGTCGAAAACATGATCGGTGCGCTTCGTCCGCAAACGCGGATTGAACCTCGGGTCGAGATCCGCGCGGTGCCAGAACCACGCGGCCCACGCCGAAAGACTGCCTGATGCACCAGTTTGCCCAGCTTTCGCAGCGGCTGTTCAACACGCCGCTGATGATCCTGCCGAACAAGGCAGAGGTCATCATGGCCAGCTTATCCGAGCGCCTGGGCATCACGGCGATCGTGCGTGCCGGCGGTGACGACTTCACGTGGCGGGACGAGCCCGATGCTGGCTATCGCGGGTACGATACCGTCGCCAATGTCGCGGTGATCGAGATCCGGGGCACGCTCGTGCAACGCACCGGGACACTGCGGCCCTACAGCGGCATGACTGGCTATGACGGCATCCGGCAAAACCTGATTACCGCGCTGGCCGATCCCGATATCGACGCGATCGTGCTCGATATCGACAGCCCGGGCGGCGAAGTGTCTGGGTGTTTCGATCTGGTCGACACGATCTACCGGGCCCGATCCGTCAAGCCGATCTGGTCGATCTTGGGCGAAAATGCGTTTTCGGCCGCCTATGCGCTCGCCAGCGCGGCCGACGTCATAACTGTGCCGCGCACGGGGGGAACCGGGTCGATCGGCGTGATTGTCATGCACGTCAGCCTGCAGGAAGCCCTGAAAAAGCAGGGCATTGAGGTAACGCTCATCACGAAGGGCGATCTGAAGGGCGAAGGCTCGGAGATGTTTAATCTGACCGATGGCGCGTTTGCGCGGATCAAAGCCGACGTCGAGGAAGTCGGAGACCTGTTCGACCGCACCGTGGCGCGCAATCGCGGCCTGCCGCGCAAGAAGATCTTCGACACCCAGGCCGGCACATATCTGGGCGCCGCCGGCGTCGATTATGGCCTCGCTGACGCCGTCATGGCTCCTGACGAGGCATTCCGCGCCCTGCTCGAAACGCTGGACTGACACCGATCAACCTGGCGCACCGCGCCAATTCCCAAGGAAAGCTGCATGACCAAACCCGGTTTGATGGCGGGTGCGTCCCGCTTTGCGCATTATGCAGGCCTCGGCCGCCGCCGTCGCGCCGCCGATGGCAACGATGAAGGCGAAGAGTACGGCAACCGCAAGGACGGCCGCAAAGCCGAGGACGACGACGATCGCGACGGCGACGAAGACGAGACCGCCCGCCGCGGGCGCAAGTCGAAGCGCGCCGAAGATCGCGATGATGATGGCAAAGGCGACAAGGACGAGGATTCGGCGCGCCGCTCGAAGAAGTCGCGCGCCGACGATGACGAAGGCGACGACGCCGATGATGGCGCCCGCAAGAGCCGCAAGTCCAAGGCCGCCGAAGATGACGAGGACGAGGATTACGATCGCCGTGATGCGCGGCGCTCGAAAAAGTCCCACGCGGACGATGATGACGGCGATGACGACGAAGACGAAGAACGCGAAATGAACGGCCGTTCCGCGGTCGCTTCGGGCCGCCGTCGTGAACGTCGACGCTGCTGCGCCATCCTCGAAGCGGCAGCCGATGCGATGGGCAACCCCGCGCTGCTCGAAAGCGCGTTGACCCAGATGGAAAGCACCCACGGCACCGGTTACGCCGTGCGCCGCATCCAGCGCGCTGCGCGTGCCGCCGAAACCAATGACCGGTCGGAATCGCGAGCGCGCCGCAATCCGAACGTCGGCAGCGATTCTCCGCCGTCGCGCGGGTCCGCTGCGGAGGCTGCCAAGGGCTGGGGCGCGGCGATCGCCAAAGTCGTGGGCCAGAACAAGGCCTGACGCCCCGCGCATATCCCTCCCAATCACGGCGCCGATGATGGCGCCCTCTTTTTGAAAGATCACGACAATGGGCAATCCCACTGTTACCCCGATCACCGAGAACTGGCATGCGTTCGGCTTCATCATCCAGGAGCCGAGCAATGGCATGTACACTCGTCAGACGATCACGCTGAAGCAAGGCTTCGGCGTGCTGCTGGCGGGTACCGTGCTCGGTGCATTCCTGACCGGCGCCGCTGTCGCCGCGGCACTCGGCACCAACACCGGCAACGGCACGTTTGGCGCGATAACCGTGGGCGGCGCCGCTTCCATCGGCAACTATGTCGTCGAGTTTGACAGCGCGACGACGTTCGTCGTTTCGGCCCCCAATGGCCAGGAAATCGGCCATGGTGCCACCGGCGTGGCATTCAGCGCCGGCGGCCTCGGCTTCACCATCACCGCTGGCGGCACGCCTTTTGCTGCGGCGGACAGCTTTACCATCGCGGTAACCGGCACGCTGCAATACGCGCCCTACGATCCTACCGCGACGAATGGCCTGCAAAATGCCGTCGCCATTCTTGGCAGCGGTCGCCGAGACACCACTTCGGCAGCACAGGCGGCCGTTGCCGTCGTGCGTGGGCCGATCCGCGTCAATGTGGGCGAACTGGTGTGGGGTGCGAATGTCACCACCAACAACCAGCAGACCGCCGCTCTCGCGGCGCTGACCGCGCTGGGTATTCTGTCCAGCTAAGTCGCGCATTTCGCCCCTTTTACCGGCCCTTGGGCAAGGCCGTTGGTCCCGCTGCGAAGCGGTTCCCTTCCCTTAGACGGAGCCCCCAATGGTCTCGCTCGACATTTTCCATCAAGACCCTTTCTCGACGTTTCAGCTGACCGCTGCCGTCGAGCGCATCCCGCACAATCCCCAAATTCTGGGGGACATGAATATCTTCGAACCGTTCCCGATCCGCACGACCGCGCTCGGTATCGAAGAACGCACCGGCACGCTCAGCCTGATCAAGACCTCACAACGCGGCGCGCCGCCGTCGACCGACCGTACGACGGAGCAGCGCAAGCTGCGCTACTTCGACACCGTGCGCATCAGTCACGACGATACGGTTTCCGCCTCGGAGCTCCAGAATATCCGCGCCTTCGGCACCGAGACCGAGCTCATGCAGGTTCAGGCCGAAGTCGCTCGGCGCCTCGCAGGCCCTACCGGCCTGATCCCGCGCATCCAGTATACCTGGGAAAACATGCGCCTCGGCGCGATCCAGGGCGTGCTCACCGATGCCGACGGGAGCGTCCTGTACAACTGGTTCGATGAGTTCCAGATTTCGCAGCCCGCCGAGGTCGTGTTCGATCTGTCCGCGAACCTTGTCGGCACGCTGCGGCCTCTGATCAATCAGATCGTGCGCGGTATGCGGCGTGCGGCCAAGGGCGCGTTCTTGCCCTCCACTCAGATCATCGCGCTGTGCGGCGATACGTTCTGGGATGAATTCGTCGCGCACCCCGACGTTGTCGATACCTACAAGAACTGGCAGGAAGCAGCGGAGCTGCGCGGCGACTGGGCCTTCGGTACGTTCTATTTCGGCGGGATCACGTGGATCAACTACCGCGGATCGGACGATGCAAGCACGATCTCGATCGCCGCCAACAAGGTGAAGTTCTTCCCCAAAGGCGCGCCGGGCATTTTCCGTCATGTCATGGCGCCGGGCGAAGCGTTCCAATGGGTAAACACGCCCGGGAAAGAATATTACGTGATTCCGATCCTCGACTGGGAACGCAACACGTTCTGGCGCATGGAAGCCTACTCCTATCCGCTGTTCATCTGCACCCGCCCCGAGGTGCTCTGGTCCGGCACCGCAGATAGCACTGCGGATTGATAGATCGGGCGACGGCCGGGGACATTGCCCCTCCACCCCGGCCGTCCGCCTTTTTCTAATCGGTTTTGAAAGCACCCGGCATGGCGATCGACTGGGACGGCCTGGTGCTGAAGGGCGTCATGGACATTTTTGGCGAACCGATCAGCTATGTCCCGCGTGGAGGCGCGCCGATCGCGATCACCGACGCCGTCTTCGATGAGGAAAGCGCTGAGATTGCGGTCGGTGAGGATGGCCAGATGGCCACTCTGCGCAAGCCGACCTGTGGGATTCGTGTTGCCGCACTGGGTGGGGCGATTGCCTCGCAGAGCGATACAATGATTCGGATTGCGACCGGCCTCGCCTATATCGTCAAGGACGTCGTGCCCGATGGTCATGGGCACATTCGGCTGACGCTGATGACGAAGGGCGGCCAATGAGCTCTGACCGCATCCTTTTTCTGTGCGACGCAGGGCTGAAAGCGGACGGCGCGACCGGTGCCGGCAGGCGCGTCTATTCCCCGGGTGATTGGCCGTCGCAAAAGGCCACATTGCCGCAGATCAAGCTGCGCATCTTGCGCGAGGTTCGGCAATCTCTTGGGCGCTCGGGCGCGCCGGAATTCACGACGACCACGACGATCCGGATCCTCGCAGAGGCGCAGGCCTATGCGCTTGAGGATAACGCCGGCGCGACGGCGGCCGAGGCGGCGGCATGGGCGCTCAAGCGGCAGATCGAGGTCGCGATCATCAATTCGTATCCACTGTTTTCCGAGATCCAGCAGCTTGCCTCCATGCGGTCCGATCTCGCGTACACGTCGGAAGGCGACACGCATGTTGCGGGGATCCAGATGGATCTCGATTTTGATTTTTTCGAGGGCGCAGAATGCTTCGCGCCGATCGCCACCAGCGATCCGACCACCATTCGGATCGATCCCACCAATTATGCGCCGGCCTCGATCGACATCGACGTGCGCGGCCCGCTTGCATCCAGTTAGGAGACCGCCATGCGTGTTGTCAGTGTCCCGGGGCGCACCGTGCGCCACTGGGTGACCGGTCGCGTCATCGATGACGCCGGGATCGCCTATGACCCGCATTGCGTCACGACCGCCCACTATCTGGGCCATGGCGATCTGCAGTTGGTCGATCGCGATCCGGATGGACCGCTGGCCGACGCGCCGGCCCCCGCCATCGAACACGACGCAGCGGAGTAACCGGATATGAGCGTGCCTTTCAACACGACGCCATCGAACCTGCGCACGCCGCTGTTCTTTGCGGAAATCGATCCGTCGCGCGCCAACACCGCGCCGCAGGCGCAGCGCACGCTGCTGATCGGTCAGATCACGACCGCCGGTGCCTGGACCGCAAACATGCCCGTGCGCGTGCCGTCGCCGACGGCCGCTATCGCCGGCGCGGGCTTCGGATCGATCCTGGCCGGAATGGCCGCAATGTATCTGCTCAACGATCCGGCTGCGGACGTCCACGCGCTGCCGATCGCCGATGCCGCCGGGGCGATCGCCGCCACCGGCACGATCGTCATCACGGGTTCAGCGACCGCTGCGGGCACGATCGCGCTGTATGTGGCGGGTGTGCTCGTCCCCGTTGCAGTATCGATCGGGGACAACCCGACAGTGATCGCGGCCAATATCGCCGCAGCGATCAACGCCTCGACTGGCGCCGCCGTCACCACGATGGTCAATTGCGGCCTGCCTGTCACAGCATCGGCCGCCGCCGATACGGTGACGCTCACCGCGTGCAACGCAGGGCTTCTAGGTAACGACATCGATATCCGCGTCAACTTTCGCGGCACGGCGGCGGGCGAAGCCACACCGCACTGGGTGGCTATTGGCATCAACCCTATGTCGGGCGGGGCCACCAACCCCGCGATCACGACTGCGCTCGCCGCATTGTCGGACCAGGCCTATGACTTCATCGTCGTTGCGGCGAATGACAGCGCCACGCTCAATGCGCTGCAATCATTCCTGTCCGACACGGCCGGGCGCTGGTCGCCGCTGCAGCAGATCTATGGCCATGCGTTCACGGCCCTGCGCGCAACAGCGGGCGCACTCGCGACCGCAGGTTTGGCGCGAAACGATCAGCATCTCACGATCGAAGGGTTTTACGGTTCGCCGTCGCCATGCTGGTGGTGGGCTTGCTACTTCGCGGCGCTCGAGGCCGCGAGCCTGCGCAACGACCCGGCGCAGCCCGTCCAGTTCCTGAGCGGGCAGGGCCTCCTGGCACCTCCGTCGCAGTCACGCTTTCCGCTCACGGTGCGCAACACGACGCTGCTCTATTCGGGCATTTCCACCTGGACGGTCGACGCGTCCGGCGCGGTGGTCGTCGAAAACACGATCACCACTTATGTCACCAATGCCCAGGGATCGCCCGACAACTCGTATCTCGAGCTCGAGACGATGTTCACCCTGGTCCATGTCATCCGCGCTCTGAAGGGCGTCGTGCAGGCCAAATATTCGCGCGTGAAGCTGGCGGCCGACGGCACGCGTCTGCTGCCGAACAGCAACGTCGTCACGCCGACCACGATCAAGGCCGACATCATCGCGCAATACCGATCGATGGAGCCGGACTATGTGCAGCAGTCAGACCTCTTCGCGCAAAATCTGATCGTCGAAAAGAACGCAACCAACCCCAACCGCGTCGACGTGCTGTGGCCCGGCACCCTGACCGATCAGCTGCGCACCTTCGCCACCCTGTTCCAGTTCCGCCTTCAGTAAGGATCCTCGATCATGTCAGCACTTGCCGGCACCATCACGGTGACGATCGACGGCGTTCCCTACGCAATTTCGGGAACGTGCAACTATCTGGTCAGCTCGACAGAGCGCGAGACCTTGAAAGGGCAGGACGGCGTCCACGGTTTCAAGGAAATGCCGAAGGAGGGCTGGATCTCCTTCCACGGCCGCGACAGCGGCGCGGTCTCGATGAAGAAGTTGAATGCAGTTGATAATTCGACCGTCGTCGCTGCGCTTGCCAATGGCAAAGTCATCATTGGCAACGGGATGTGGCGCGATGGCGATCCCGCCGAGGTCAACACGGAAGACGGCTCCTTCGATATCAAATTTGCGTCCGGCGACGTGACGGAGAACTGACGTGATCACCATCGAAAACCTGCCGCCGATTGATATCGCGCAGATCGAGCAACCGTCCGACGAATTGCTGATTATGCTGAAAAAACCGGTCATACTGGGTGGCGAGACTTATACCGAGATGCGCCTGCGCGAGCCGACCGGCGCCGAGATGATCGCGTGTGATACCAAGCGCGGATGGGAACACGACGTGGCCGTGATCGCGTTGATTTCCGGAATTCCGGAGCCCGCCGCAATCAAGATCGGCGCTGGCGATCTCAACAGAGCGAGGAAATTCCTCGACCATTTTTTCGACTGAGGCCGCCTGATTGGCGGCTACGCCTGGTCTCGCTTGCGCAGATGTTCGGGAAATTTCCGGACGAAGTAGCGACCAGGCCATGGTCAACGCTGAACGACTGGTGGGACGCGGCGCATGGCAAATGAAGTCGCGCAAGTCGGGATCGGCATTACGGCCGATAATCGGACCGAGATCGGAGCGAAGGCGGCCGAGCGCCGTCTGGCGCAAGTGGCAAAGCGCACCTCGAGCGCAATGGCGAGCGCTGGAAACGACAATGATCGGATGGCTCGCAAGATGTCGAGCAGCATGATCGGTTCTTTCTCAAAGATCGAGCAAGCCGCATCTCGGGTATTCGGCACCCGGTCCATGACGTCAGGCCTGTCCGGCAAGATGTCGGCGATCAAGCAGGCAGCTTCGGCCATGGGTGACGGCATGGCAGGCGCGGCCACTGAAGGTGAGGGGTTTGCGGCTGTCATTGGCACAGTCGGCGTCGCCGCGGCAGCTACGGGCGGGATACTGCTCGCCGGCGCTTATGCCGGCTACAAGATGGCGGACGGGTGGGCGAAGTCTGCGGCGCAGATCGGGCGCACGGCGGAAATTATCGGCGTCTCCACCAAGACTTTGCAGGAGTTTACCGCGGCGGCCGAGCGCGTGGGGGTCGACAAAAGCACCGCGCAAGGCGCGATGGGAACGCTGTCGCAGACGCTCAACGATGCGCGCTTTGGTCGTAATCCTGCAGCAATGGCAGCTCTTTCTCGGCTTGGCGTCGGGATCAAACTGAATAAGGACGGCACCGTCAACGTCGACGCCATGCTGCCGGGCATCGCCAGCGCGATCGGGCGCCAGAACAGCAGCGGTCGGCGCACAGCCGCCTCTCTGCTCGGTATCCCGCTCAACGCGCTTCCCGCATTCAGCCAGGGCGGCGGCGCGCTGAGCGTGGACATGAAGGATGCCTTAAAGACGGCGCCCATGGTCTCGGACAGCGACATCAAGAAGGGCCAGCGTTTCGTCCGCAAGGAAGCCCAGCTGGGTCAGCTGAAGGACAAGGCTGAAAATGCGATGGGCGCCGGCGCGGCCGGGCTGGCTGAACCTGTGCTCGACAAGCTGCTGAAGGGTGCCCTTTGGGTAAATGACGGCGGCTCGCTGATTTCGAAGGCTGGCAAAGCATTTGGAGAGGCCACCACCGGTATCGGCAAAGCGGCCGATCGGATGGGACAGGCCGCGGGCTATATCCTTTCCGGCGGCGGCATGAATGAAGCCCCGTACGCAGGCGATACAAGCCTTTATGGCCGCATCGAGCATGCCGAAGGATCGCGACAAAACCAGATCAGCCCGAAAGGGGCGATCGGCGTCATGCAACTTGAACCGGATACCGCGCGGCGCGTTGCGGCAGGGATGGGAATCCCCTTCGACGAAGGCAAATTTCGCAACGATGAGCGGTACAACCGCATGCTCGGCCACGCCTATCTTGACACGCTCACCCGAAAATACGGCGGTGACGATACGTTGATCGCAGCCGCATACAACGCGGGCGAAGGAAATGCCGACAAGTGGATCCGTACCTACGGCGATCCGCGCAAGCGTCAGATCAGCGACGCCGATTTCGCCAACCGCATCCCGTTCAAAGAGACGCGTGATTACGTCCACAAGGTCGTCGTCGAATTCAAGAACGCGCCCAAAGGCACCTCTGCCATGGTTCACAACCCGGGCGGTGCGGTCAGCTATTCGATTATTCACTGAGCGGGGCTGCGCGTCATGGCACTGATTTCCGATATCGCGATGATCGCGCAGGGTCAGATTGCGCGCGGGTCGGCCGCCGCAACGGCATCGACCCTCATGCCGGCATCATGGCGCGGCGTGAAGTTCGCGGTCACCAGCAGCTCCGCCGGCGGCGGCAGGCGTCTCGCGCTGCATCAATACCCGGGCAAGGAATCGGGCTGGGCCGAAGACATGGGGCAGGGGCTGGTGCGGTATCCGCTTCGTGGCTTCGTGCTCGATGGCGACAAGAAGATCGGTGGTCAGACCATCGCAATGCAGCGATCGGCCTTGATCAAAGCATGCATGCAAAAGGGATCGGGGACGCTCGTTCACCCTACTCTCGGCAACCTCACAGTCGCGCTGCCTCGCTGGAATATCGGCGAAGGGCTCGACGCATCGAATTATTCGGAAGTCGATTTCGAGTTCATCGACGCGGGCGCGCAGGCGTTTCCGACTGTTGGACAAAGCAAATCCGGCTCGGTCTCGGCAGCATCGAAACTGAAGACCGCACTGCTGAGCGATGCGGTGCTTGTCCTGGGCAAACTCGCGTCGGGACAGTCCATATCGGCGCTGACGCTCATGGGCATGGGCACCGGCCTCCTCGGCGTCGCCGGCGTCAGCGCCAACCTTGTCGCAACTGTTGCCGGTTGGTCGGCAAAGGCAATCCTTCTCGCGCAAGATGCAACTTCACTCGTTCGGCTGACTGCTGTTCTGCCAGGCAATTATGGTCGATTTTCAACTGGCGGAAACAGCGGCCTGACCGGCAGCAACGCATCAGCTTATTCATCCAGCACGACTGTCGCTGATCTGATTTCGGCTGCGTCCACACAGCGCGTAGCCGTGGCAGAGGCTGCCGCAGCTTTCGAAACCGTGGCGGCCAATACCGATCTGGCCAATGCAGTCGACCTGCAGCCCGCTGCGACTGCCTTGATGGACGCATTGGTCGCATCATGCGCCGACCCGGCGGACGCCATCCGCCTCTTGCTCCAGCTGATCGCGTCGACCGTCGACGGGCTGTCGACACAGGCCGGCTATGTCGTATCTCAACTCGTGCTTCGCGCTGCGGCTGCCGCACTGTGTGAGGCTGCCGCAGCCTATCAACCGCAAAGCGCGACGGACGCAGCAGCGCGCATAGCGCAGATTTGCCCGGTGCTTGACCAGCTCTCCGTAGCGGCTTCGGCAATGGGCGATGACGGAAGCTTCGCAACACTCAGCGCGTGCCGCGGCGCTGTCGCGCTCGATCTGCGCACGCGCGGCGCCACTTTGGCGCAAGTGGCCACATTTTCAACGTCAATGCCCATGCCGGCGCTGGCGCTCGCGCAGCGCCTATATGGTGACGCGACACGCGCGGATCAGCTTGTCGCGCAGGCCGATCCGGCAAATCCGCTATTTTTTCCGACATCATTCCAGGCGCTGGCGTCATGACCGCTGGTCAGTCGATCGTCGCGAACGGCATAACCAAGCCCGACGATGAATTGACGTTGCTGGTCGATGGTCAAGTCATCGGGGGCTTTGAGGATGTCAAGGTATCGTTGAGGGCCGAAGGTTTTCCGAACAGCTTTACTGTAAAGGCTTCGATGCAACCTGGCGATCAGTTGCCGATGCAGCCCGGTGACGATTGCGTGGTAAAGCTGGGCAATGATACGGTGATCACCGGATGGGTCGATCGCTTGGCCGACGCGGGCGATGAAGAAGATCACCTGATCACGATCAGCGGTCGCGGGCTGACCGAGGATCTTGTCGATTGCGGGGCTGAATGGCCGTCGCACCAGCTGATCGGCGGCAACGCCCTGACGATCGCGCAGCGCCTGGCGCAGCCCTACAACCTCGAAGTGGTTATGGGCAACGGCGCGAGCCCGGGCGCCGATATATCGCAATGGGCGCTCAATTATGGGGAGACCGGCGCAGAGATTATCCAGCGCGTGGCTCGCAATGCCGGGCTGCTGGCCTATGAAGACAACATGGGCCGGCTGGTGCTGGCCAATGTCGGCGCGGCAACTGCGGCGAGCGGGATCGTGTATGGTCAGAACGTACAGGCCTGGTCGGTCGAACGGACGATGGACCAGCGCTTTTCCGATTACGTCTGCTGCATGTTTGCTTCGGACAGCTTCGGTGATCTTGCCGGCAGCGATTTCTACCATTCCGAGACCGATCCCAATGTCCCCCGCCATCGTTTGACGTACCTGGTGGTCGACGCTGTCGCTACCAACCCTCAGGATTTCACGATTCAGCGGGCCAAATGGGAGGCTGCGCGGCGCGCAGGACGCGCGTTCGTGGTCAACGCGACGGTCGACAGCTGGCGAGACAGTGCAGGCGGCCTTTGGCTGCCCAATACCCTGGTGCCAGTCGATGTGCCGGGTGCAACCGGCGGCAATATGCTGGTCATTTCCGAGGTAAACTTCATACGGAACGATGGGCGCGGCACGATCGCAGAAGTGATCGCCATGCCCAAGGCTGCGTTCCAGCCCGAACCAATCGTGCTTGCCCCGGTCAATACCGCAGACATCGTACCGGCCGGAGCCGCAAAATGAAGCACATCCCTTCCAATCTTGTTGGCGCGGGCCGCGTTACAGGCGCCGATGACAGTGGCGAAGTCCAGAAATTGCAGGTCACGGAAAGCGCGTCTGGCTCCGGCTTCGCCGATCGCGTGCTCGACAAGGTCATGCGAATTTTCCAATTCGGCTTTACCAGCGTTCCTCCGCTCAATTCCGAAGTGCTCACCCTGCGCCGGAAAGGTGATCGGACTTTGACGATGGTCATCGGCACAAGTCACCGCCCTTCGCGCCCGACCGGCCTGCAGCCAGGCGACGCCGCGATGTACGATGTGCGCGGGGTGATCATCAAGATGACGGCGGCCGGGATCGAGATCGACTGTCAGGGCCTGCCGCTCGTGGTCCACAACACATCGGGGATGCATGTCGAAGGGCCGATCGTGGCCGATGGCGATATCACCGGCCTGAATACTTCGGACGCGCTGGCGCTCAGCCAGATCCGCACGAAATTCAACGGGCATGACCATACAGGCGTGCAGCCCGGCAGCGGCACGTCAGCGGGCCCGACAAACACGCTATGACCGACATTCAAACCGGGTGGAACCGGGCGAACGGCACCGCCGACTGGGTATTTCTGCGCGGCAACGCGCAGGAGCCCACCAGCAGTGACGTGAGCGTTGGCAACGACCTCGCCACTGCCGCGATGATCAGCCTTTTCACCGACGCGCAGGCCGACCCGTCGGACACCATTCCGGACAACACGACAGACCGCCGTGGATGGTGGGGCGGCCCGATCGGGTCAAAGATCTGGATCTATACCGAGCGCGGAAAGGCTACGCCGGAATTGCCAGGGCAGGTGCAGCAGGCGGCCGCCGATGCGTTGCAGTGGTTCGTCGATGATGGAGTGGCGACCTCGGTCGATACCGCGGCTGCATACGACGCCTCAGGCAAGCTGGTGCTGAATGTCGCGATCCATCGCGGCGACGGGTCATCGCTGGCTCTGCAATTTTCGAACTTCTGGGATTCGCTCTGATGCCCTTTCCGCGTCCCACCATTGCCGACTTGCGTCAGCAGGCTTCGCAGAACATCGCGGCCGGTCTGTCCGGCGTCGACACGTTGCTGCGCTATGCCAATCTTCGTATCACGGGCGATGTCCAGGCCGCGCTTGCTGACGGCGTCTATGGCTATCAGGACTATATCGCAAAGCAGAGCGTGCCCTTCACGGCGTTTGACGAATACCTGGCCGCGTGGGCCGCGTTGCGCCGGGTCTATATCAAGGATGCCGCCGCCGCGACCGGCACCGTCACGTTCCCCTGGACGGCGGGGGCAATCGCCGCCGGGGTGCAGATCACCCGCAGCGATGGCGCCAGTTATACAACGACGGCCGCGGGGACAGTGGCAGGGGGCAACATCTCTGTGCCGGTGCTTGCGGACACGCCGGGCGCAGCTGGGAACACTGCGATCGGCACGATGATGTTCCTGTCGATCGGGATCAGCGGGATCACGCCCCAGGGCGCGGTCATCACGGCAATTGCCGGGGGCGCCGATATCGAAACGCAGGATGATTTCAAGTCGCGGATGCTCCAGGCCTATCAAGCCCAGCTCCAGGGCGGTGCGGTTGCCGATTACATCACCTGGGCGCTTGAGGTTCCGGGCGTCACTCGCGCATGGTGCATTCCGCGCGGATATGGCCCGGGGACCGTGCAGGTCTATTTCATGATGGACGTGGTCGAGGCGGCCCATGGCGGATTTCCGCAAGGGTCGAACGGCCTGGCCGCGGGCGACGCGCGCGATGTGACGGCAACGGGTGATCAGCTGGTGTTGGCGAATTACATCGCCGATCTGCAACCTGTCTGCCCGCGCGTCTATGCCTGCACCCCAATTCCCAATACGGTCGCGCTCACGATCGCAGGGATTTCCGGCGTCAGCGCGGCGGTGAAGGCGCAGATCGCCTCAGCGTTTTCCGCCGCGCTTCAGGCGAATTCTTCGGTCGGGGGAAGCCCCGGCGGCGGCACGACTGATATCGATACAATCGAGGCGGCGATCGCGGCCGTCTCCGGCGCTGCCGGGTTTGTGATTACAGCGGTTACCGCTTCGGCGGGCACGGTCACGCCGGGGCCTGCCGGCAACATTGTTTCCAACATGGGCGCGCTCGCTGTGCCCGGCACAATTACGTACGTCTGATGCCTCGCACAGCAGCTGACTATGCGGCCGCGACGGTCGCGCTGATGCCGCGCGGGCGCGCGTGGGTGGCCGCGGAGCCGGGGCTGGATCAGGCGGCCGTTGTCGGCGCTCTCGCGGTCCTGTGGGCAACGGTCGATGCATCGGCGGAAAACCTGCTCGAAAATTCTCTGCCTGGCGCAAACACCGACCTCCTGCCCGAATGGGAGGCGACGCTCGGTCTCACAGATTCAATCGCCGGGCTCACGACGCAACAGCGGTCTTCACAGGTTTTGGCGCGCTTCGTTGGCACGGGCGGCCAGAGCAAGCCCTATTTCATCGCATTTGCGGCAGCGCTTGGCTTTACGATCGCAATCACGACTTATGCGCCGTTTCGCGCAGGGATCTCCACTGCGATCGACCCGGTCTATACCGACGACTGGAGCTTTTCGTGGGGCGTTTCGGTGTCGGCAAACGCCAGCGGTCTCGCCAATTCTGTGCTGATTGATCAGCTGCAAACGATGGCGCCTGCCGAAACCGCCGTTTTTATCGCCTAGGAGCACCCATGTTCAGGATCGACACCGCGACCGCCGTGCCGGCATTGCCGGCGCCGGCCGCAGCCGGCGCGCCCGGGTATTTCACTGGCGGCGACCCAACGACCGGCACGCCGCCGACAACCGTTTCCCCCGACTGGTTCAACCAGGTGCAGGAAGAGCTGCTGTCTATTCTGGCCGCAGCGTCCATCGCCGAGAGCAAGGCTGTCAATAACCAGGTGCTGGCCGCGCTGCAGGCCATGTTTGCGCCGCTGTCGGGATTTTCAAACAGCCTGGGGACGAACTGGTGGCAGCAATTGCCCGGCGGCCTGATCGTGCAATGCGCCACAACCAGTTTTTCGTTGTCCGCCGTCCATGGCACCGTTCCCATTTCTTGGCCAGTTGCGTTTCCAAACACATGCCTCAACGCCTTTTCGACGTCGATCGGCACCAACTCCTATGGCGGATCGATCGGATCGAGCCTGGATGTGCCGCCGTCCAGCACCGGCGCGACGCTCATGATCGATGGCTATGGCAGCACGCCAGTCGGCGCCGGCAGCGTCCAGGTCCTCGCATTCGGCAAATAAGGGACAATCGATGCTCCACAAATTCAGTCCATCGACCGGCTGTTTTTACCCGGCGGATATCGAATATCCCGTCGGCACGATTCCCGATGACGCGATCGACGCGACCGACGCGGAAATGTCCGCCGCGCATGCGCGGGGCGTCCGCGATGCGCTGGTCATTGTCGATGGCAAGGTAACCGTTGTGCCTTACGCTGGGCCGACCCTGGCCGAGGTGAAGGAAACTCAGATCCTGACACTGCGCAAGGCCTATCAGGCCGCGCTCAGCGCCCCGGTCAGCTTTTGCACGGCGGCGGGCGTAACCGCGCAATTTGCCCAGGATGCGCAGGCCAAGGCAAATCTTGGGATTATGATCGGCGAAGGTTCCGACAAATGGTCCGCGGATATCTGGCCTGATGCCAATGGCAATCCGATAACACCGTTTACCTATGCCGATCTGCAGGGCCTAAATACTGCGATCAACGCGGCAGATTCACCCACGTATCATGATTTTCTGCTGAAAATCGCCGCAATCGGCTCTGCCAAAACCATCGCTGCTGTCGAAGCGGTCACATTCTGATGGCCGCCTGTTCGCTCGAGTCCGGCTCGACGATCCTGATCGGGATCGCCTGCGGTGGGGCATCCAACGATGATCTGATTGGCGCGACCTGCGCTGCTGTGCTCAAGGCAGCCGTGATGACGATCGATGGCTTTGCCGTTCCGCCGTCCACCGCGCCGACCGTCGCTACATTCGCCGCTGCCGCGCGTGCAGCGGCGGCGGATGTCGGGCCCGGCTGGGATCTGTCGATCGATCCTGCCACATCGGCGGCGTTACCGATCGGGACGTACGTGTCGAACGCGGTGCTGACCCTGGCATCGGGCCTGGTCGTCAAGACCGCGCCGCTCTTCATCACCCTGGTCCAGGCTACGTCATGACAGGTATTCAGGTTCAATGGCTGGTCCCTGGCGGCCCGGCGCCAGCTGCCGCACTGGGGACGCCCGGCGCGACTTGGCCGCAGCAGCTTTTCGCCGCGGGCCTGATCGCCGATCCGACGATCGAGTCTGCGACTGCCCATCTGCTGGATGGATGGCAGGTTGTATCGGCCGATACCTTAGCTGTGTCTGGCCAGATGCTATCCGTCGATACGACGGGTGGCCCGGTGGTGATTACGTTGCCCGAGGGCGGCGGATTTGTTGCCCTACGCGACAATGCTGGCACCTGGGCGATGCATAACGTCACGGTCAATGGCGGCGGCTCGCTGATCGGCGGAAGCCCGACCTATGTCCTCGACACCACGGGTTATCGCGTGGACTTTTCCCAGGTCGTGGGTGCCTGGCGCTATGCGCTTTCCTACAATTATGGGGCAAACTCATGACCAATCCGGCACTGAGCGCTAACTTGCCAGCTACCGACGCAACGCTGCAACTGATCAAGACGCTCCTCGCCGGAGTGCTGACCATTGGCTTGCCGGTCGGAGCAGCGAAGGAGTCAGGCGGCAATCTCGACACGATCGCGGCAAAGATCAGCGCGGCTGCAACCGCGCTCGCGGGAACGCTGGAGGTCAGCGCGACCGCGTTGCCCCTGCCATCCGGAGCAGCCAAGGAAGCCGGTGGCAATCTCGATACGATCGCGGCGAAGATCAGCGCGACTGCCGCCGCCCAGGCGACCGGAAACGCTGCCCTGGGCGCAATTGCGACACCCTTCGCCGCCGCGACATCGGCTGCTGTCAGCGGAACGCAAAGTGGCCCAGGCACTACGATCGTCGGCCCTTTTACGCCGAATTTGACCCGACCGATCCATATCGAGGCAGTGGGATCCGGCGGCGCTGCGGGAACCGTCCAGGTCATGCGCTCGATCGACGGCGGTGTGACCAAGAACGGCCTAACTGCGGCAGGCGCCACATGGGCCAGTTTCACCGCCGCCAATGGCGTGATCGCCAATGAACCGGTCTGGTCGCCGACCAGCGCTCTCGAAATCTTCTATGTCGTCTTAACCCTGACTGCCGGCAGCGTGACGGCAGAGTTGTTCCAATGAGGTCCGCCATGATCAACGTTCTTCGCGCGCTTGCCGCGCTCACGCTCATGCTGCTGGCGCTTCCGCCCACCGCGCTCGCCCAGATCGATACCACCGCGCGCGGTATTGCTTCCCAGGCCAAGGCCACAGCCGCGACCGCGCAAAGCACCGCGACCGCTGCGCAGAGCACCGCCGCGCTACCCGCCACAGTCACGATCTACGCCAAGGCCTATGGCGTGGTCGCCGATGGCGCCACCGCGAACGATACCCCGCTGGCCAACGCGATCACCGCCGCCGCCACAGCCGCCAGCACGTATGCCAATGCCCAGTTTTACGAGGTCGTGCTGCCCGCCGGACAGATCCGCATCACGCAACCGCTCGTGGTGATGCAGCCGATGACCAATGTCGGCTTCCGCCTGCGCGGCGCGGGCCGCAACGGCACCGTCATCCTGGCCGATTTTGCCAGCACACAG